>NZ_JBEXLC010000003.1:0-187433 GCF_040609795.1 Nocardia sp. NPDC004604 | reverse complement strand
CTGGAACTGCCCGGCGGGCACCGCGTACTCACCGATTCCGGTGCGGTGCGCGATATTTCGGAATCCCTCGCCGAAGGCCTGCCCATCTTCTCGCTCTCCGATCCCGGCAGATAGCCGAGATCCTGCCCACCGACCGCATACAGCGGACGGAACACCACCACCTTGCGCTGCGTGCGGCGCTCGAGCACCGCCTCCAATCCCGCGGTCAACGCCAGCGCCGACTTGCCGGTACCGGCCCGGCCGCCGAGCGAGACGATGCCGACGCTCTCGTCCAATAGCAGATCCAGGGCGATGCGCTGTTCGGCCGAGCGGCCGTGCAGTCCGAACGCCTCGCGCTCGCGCACCAGCTGTACCCGCTTGTCCGGCGTGACCCGGCCGAGCGCGCTGGAACTGGAGCCGAGCAACCGGATCCCGGTGTGGCACGGCAGTTCCCGTGCCTCGTCCAGATCGATCATGCTTTCGGCGTAGAGCTGATCGATCTGGGATTTGGAGACATCGATCTCCACCATTCCGGCCCAGCCGGAGGTCACCACGTCCTGGGCGTGGTACTCGTCGGCGTGCAAACCCACCGCACTCGCCTTGACGCGCAAGGGAATGTCCTTGGACACGAGCACTACCTCGCGACCCTCGGCCGCCAGATTGAGCGCACAGGCCAGGATGCGGGAGTCATTGGTGTCGGTGCGGAATCCGACCGGAAGTACCGCGGGATCGGTGTGATTGAGTTCCACCTGCAGCGTTCCACCCTCGGTGCCGATCGGCACCTGCTGATCCAGCCTGCCGTGCTGCAGACGAAGATCATCGAGGTTGCGCAGGGCCTCCCGCGCGAACCAGCCCAGTTCGTGATGGTGGCGCTTGCCTTCGAGTTCGCTGATCACGACCAGCGGTAATACGACGTCGTGTTCGCCGAACCTGGTAAAAGCCCAGGGATCGGACAGCAGAACCGAGGTGTCGATGACGAAGGACTTGGCACCGGTTTTCTGGGAATGCGAGGGGCGGGCCCCCTTCGCGGCGGCTTCGCCTTTCGCGGAGCTGGAGTGCGCCGAGGGAGCGGGAACGGAGCGTGCAGCAGTCACGGTGGGCTCCTTTGTGTTCGCGCGGCACCCGCACGAACGATCTCGCTGGACCGGTCCGTCCCGATGGGATCCGACTTGCGTCAGATGCCCAGAGGGCCGGGTGCCGGCCCTCTCGTACTGAATAGCTCAGTCACGGTTCAGGACCTCCCGTACGGGCCACACCGACGCGGCCCGCACCACCGACGCTACCGCCGACTGCCCGGTCTCCGCTCGGGCACAGGTAGGCATGTCCGTGAATTTGTCGTTAACCCCTTATTGGTGCAGCAGATAGAGTCGCAGGTATGGCCGGTAATGAGGAGTTGGAGAAGCTGTCGTCCAAGGAGCTGCACGACCGGGCGGTCCGGCTCGCGGTGCGGCGCGCGGACATCAAATACCTGTGGCGGCTGCTGAAATCGATCCCGGCCGCCGAGGCCGCCGCGGGCGATCTCGGCGAGAGCGAGGCCGATATCAAGTACGTCGTCCCGATGATCGATGACTACATCCACGCGGGCGACGGCAGGATCGCCGAGGTGCTGCGGCCGTACTACCTCGACTACCTGGCCGAGCACTCCTGACCGGGGCGAGTCGACTGCGCGCTTCGGGCAGCCGCCATTCGACTCGCCGCAACACTGGCGTCAGCGGTTGGGCAGCGCGGCGCGGACCAGTCCGACGACGGTTCCGCGCAGGAAGTTCTCCCAGCTGAAGTGGTCGTGCCACAGGAGGATTCGGCCATCGTGCAGTTCGAAGGTGCCGCAGACCCAGAACGCGATCCGCAGCGGCCCGACGCGCAGGATATCGGTGCGGTCGGTCAGCACGATGTCACCGTCGGTGGCGATGTGATGTATCTCGGCCGCGAAGCCGATGGTGTCGCGGTTCAGGCCGCGCAGAATTCGGCGCGTGAGGCCGCCGCCGACGGTCGGCAGCGAAGTGTTCTTCCAGATGACGTGGGGGTGCAGCAGGTCGAGCGCCTCCTCGACAGCGCCGAGTTCCAGCGCGGCGAAGAACTCCCGCACGGTGGTGATCGCGTCCTGTTCCAGCTCGAGTTCTTCGGTCATATTCCGAGCGTAGGCCGCCGCCGCATCGCTCGACAGTGCTCACCGCAGCTCACCGCGATTCGCGGCGGCGCTGCTCGATGAGCACGGCCAGGCCGTCGAGCACACGGGCGATACCGAAATTCAAGGCGTCGTTGGGGCCCCCGGCATAGGGCGCCGCGGATGTCGCGGACGCCTCCTCGGCGAAGGCCGCGACGACCTCGGGATAGCGGTCGCCCGCCGCGGTCATCATCTCGGCGAACTGCGCGTTGAACTGCACCGCGGCATCGCCGCCGGTTGAGTTGACCTGCTGGGCCAGGCTGCGGACGTGCCCATTGAGCAGCACGATGGTGTCCAGTCGCTCGGATCCGTTCAGCCCGCTGTCCTTGAGCGCCACCAGCGCGGCCTCGGTCCAGCCCATCTCATTGGGCCCGATGGGACGCAGTCCGGTGGTGAGTTCGATCGCCCAGGGATGGGCGGTGTAGCGCTCGAAAATCGTCCGGGCCCAGCGGCGCAGCGCACCACGCCACGGTTCTTCGGTCGAATCCGCCTGCGCCGCGGCCATATCCGGCGGGGCCCCCATGGCGGTGTCGAACATCAGCGCGGTGAGCTGCTCCTTGCCGGGGACATAGCGGTACAGCGACATCTTGGTGAAGCCGAGGCGTTCGGCCAGGCGCTGCATAGACAGATTCGCCAGACCTTCGGCATCGGCGAGCGAGATGGCCTCGGCGACGATCCCCTCCAGTGAGAGCGCGGGCTTGGGCCCGCGCTTGGGTCGCTGCTGGGTGCCCCAGAGCAGTTCGACGGTGGTCGGTGACGGCATCTGCACATCCTTCCGGAAAGCGTGTTGACAAGTAACTGTGTCTACCATACTCTAATTCGTGTCCGACGGATACAGATTCCATCGGACACAGATACTGACATCAGGAGTCATCATGCGTAACAAGTCCGTTCTCATCTCCGGCGCGAGCATCGCGGGCCCGGCCCTCGCCTACTGGCTCAACCGCTACGGGTTCGAGGTCACCGTGGTCGAGCGCGCGCCGCAGTTGCGGCCCGGCGGTCAGGCCGTCGACTTCACCGGCGAAACGCACCACAAGTTGCTCGAGCGGATGGGCATTCTGGACGAGATCTACGCGCACCGAACCGGCACCACCGATATCGCGATCGTCGACGGCGATGGCAAGCAGCAGGCCCTCATCTCCGGCGATTTCACCGGCGGCGATGTGGAGATCCTGCGCGGCGATCTGGCGCGGATCCTGTACGAAAAGACCTACCGGGATTGCGAATACATCTTCGGCGACTCGATCAGCGCACTGACCGAAACCGACGACGGTGTGTGGGTCGAATTCGAGAAGAGCGCGCCGCGCGCCTTCGATCTGGTCTTCGGCGCCGATGGAATCCATTCGCGGGTACGGCGTCTGGCGTTCGGACCGGAGCAGGAATTCGTCAAGCACCTCGGCCACTACTACTGCGTCGCGGGCGCGAGCCCATGGGCGACCAGGTCCGAGGGCACCCCCGAGCGGGTGACCGCCTACGGCTACAACGAGCCGGGCAAATGCGTCATCACCGGCGGCTCGAAGGCACAGCAGCTCTACATTTTCGCCTCGCCCGAACTCGATTACGCCCGTGACGACACCGCGGCGCAGCGCCGCATCATCAGGGAGACCTTCGCCGACGTCGGCTGGGAGGCGCCGCGCATGCTCGCCGAAATGGCCGAGTTCGACGACTTCTTCTTGGACTCGATCAGCATGGTGCGCAAGATGAAGAGCTACAGCCGGGGACGGGTCGCGCTGGTCGGCGATTCGGGCTACGGAAACACCCTGGGCGGCTTCGGAACCGGACTCGCGGTGCAGGGCGCCTACATCATCGCCGGTGAACTCGCGCTCGCCGACGGCGACTACCCGACGGCCTTCGCGCGCTACGACGAGCTCATGCGCTCGCTCACCAAACTTGCGGACTACAGCAATGCGGGGCGTTTCTTCGCGCCGAAGACCGCGTACGGCATCAAGTTCCGCAACTGGTTCCTGCACTCGTGGATGTTCGACAAGATGTTGAAAATGACCGAGAACGTCAAGACCATCGAGCTGCCGGACTACCCGGCGCTGGTCGCGGCCGCGAATGCGAACTGACACCGGTACCACCCCGACCTTCGGCGGACCGCACGGTCTGGCACGGCGAGATCGGCTGTGTTTCGATGGAACCGGGGTGGGGTCGGGTGCGTCTATATGGTCAGACGGCACTGACGGAAGGGGCCGAGTCGGCCATGACAGCACAGACGGACGGCCGCGCGATCACCAATCCCGAGAACGCGCAGAACTTTTCGCACGCGGAAATCAAACAGGCTGCCGACCAGATGAGTCCGGACGGACTCGACGGCGCATTCGACGCCTGGTCGGCCATCTCGGCGGCGGTGACCAAAGCGGGCCAGCAGTTCGAAACCGCGATTCAGCAAGCAGTGGAACAGCATTGGGAGGGCGCGGCCGCAGACCGGGCGGTGCGCGCCATCCGGGATTACGCCACGCGGGTCGGCGAGCTCGGTGCGTCACTGGATCAGCAGTCGGCACCGCTATCCTCGGCCGCGAGTGCGGCGGCGCGGTTCAAGGTTGCGGTGCCACCGGTGGTGCAGACCTCGAACAGTGCGGGCGGACCCGAACTGCGGAATACGCAGGAGGAACAGGCTCGCGACGATATGAGCACCCTGTACATCCAGCCGTATGGGAATACCGCTCCGACGATTCCGACGCTGCCGCCGCCGGTCGAGCCGATCTCCGTGCCGGGGGTGGTGTCCGGGGTCGTTCCGGGGACATCGCCAACCGATACCGGGTCGGGTCAGCCCGGTAGGACGGAGGACTCGGGTAAGGCGACCGAGCCGGGGAAGACCGAGGATGCGAGCAAGGCGGAGAATCCGAACAAACCCGAGGACACAGGTAAGACACAGGAGCCGGCCAAGGCGGAGGACTCCGGTAAGACGGCCGACTCGGGAAAGGCCGAAGCTGTTGCTCCACAATCGGTTTCACCGACCCAGCCGAGCGGTTCGCAGACCACACCCACCTCCAGCACACACACCGCCACGACTCCGGCCACACCATCGACGACCGGTGCGCAGCCGACCTGGCCGATCACCGTCACCTCGGCCGGAGTCACGCCGGCCACCCCGAGTACGAGCCTCACCGCCACCTCTCCGAGTCCTGGTGGCCCACCCGGTACCGGCGCGACGACGCCGAGTCCTGGCAAGTCGGTACCGGGAACCACAACTCCGGTAGCGGCAACGGCACAACCCGCCACCGGTACGCCGAGCCGGGTGGGCGCGGCGGGGGGCGCCGGGTACTCCGGGATGTTTCCGCCAGGGGCCCGTGGCCGATGCGGGGAGGACGGCGAGCACAAGGCGGCGAGGTACCTGCGCACCGAGGAGCACGGCGAGGAGCTCATCGGCGAAGTGGAAAAGACCGTGCCGCCAGTGCTCGGGGCGCAATGATGACGCAATGGACCTTGTCCGCCGAGCAGTTCGCGGCGGCCTGGTTCGGTATCGGCCTGGATCGCATGCCCTTTCCGTTTCGCTTCACCAGCCGCTTCCCCGGACTCCACGAATATCACTCCTACCAGCGGAAATTTCGGGCCGAACTGGCCCATGCCGACCATGCGCCGCTACAGCGCGCCGTGCAGGTGCTCGCCCGACCCGAGTGGCGCATCGAACTGTTCGGCATCGATAACACGCGCGGCGGGATCGAAATGCGCGCCATCGGCTGCGCCACCCGCAGCGGACCCGGCGTCATCGCCCTGCAGGCCCCCGCACCGGACGGCGGCAAGGTGCGACTGCGCCGCGTCCGCGTCGACCAGCTGGCCACCGAACTGATCCGCCTGCTCCCCGATCCCGCGCCTGGCACCGCGGCCGAAAAGAGCTACCTCCTGGACGATCTCAGCGACGACCGCCCCGATCTCTTCGGCAACGCTCCCGCCCGCACCGTCCAAGACCGCTACCGCCGCTTCTGGCGCCAACCCTGCGATACCAGCGGCACCGCAACCGTCCTGGTCGGCCCACGCAATGCCGAACCATTGCGCACCGGCAAACTCCGTTGGATCGACACCAAGGGCGGCCGCTACTGCGAGGTCCCCGCCAACCGCGCCCTGATGATCCGCCCCGCCAACAGCGCCGACATCACGCGGTATCTCGACGAGTCCATCGTCCGCGCGAAAGCGCGCATGGACCAATAGGATCCGCGTGCCCGCTGACCGTGACCGCGATGGGAATACCCAGGTGGTTCATGGGAAGTTGGGCGCTCGATAGGTTTGTCGGATGACAACCGCCGAGGAAATCGAATCCTATCTAGTCGAGTATCAGGAAGCGTTGAGCGCGTTCGACGCGCAGCGTTCGGTCGCGCAGTGGGGGTGCGCCGGGAACCATGGTCACCGACGCTTTCGTGGGATCCATCGTCACCACCGCCGAGATGGCGAAGGGCCTCGAGCAGTCCTATCCGCTGTATCAGGCGCTCGGCCTGGCCAGCGTCGACCACACGGTGCTCGAGCATGTGGATCTCACCGATCGCATCACCCGCCTGCACGTCCGCTGGCACTTCTACGACGTCGAAGGCAATCTGCTGACCGACTGCGATTACGAATACCTGCTGCGCCGCGATGACGATGGCCAACTGCGCGCCTACGTCGCGGTCGCCATCGACGAGATGGAGCGGATCGCGAAGTTGGCTGCCGCCAAGGGTATTCAACTCCCGTCCTGAATTCGTTTGCCGTCGAGTCGAATCCGGACCGAAGCGTGCCCCGCCACGGAATCGCGGGGTACGCATTGCCAGAGCTGTTGCGGCCCGGCTGATTCGACGGCCACTTTCGGAGTGTCGGCTGCGTCAACGGAATTCACGAAAGAACGCAGCCGTGCAACCAGCGCCCCCGAAGGCCTGGTCTACCCAGGGAAGTTGGAGACGTACGCGCCGGTGGCCGAAAAGCCTTCCACCGCGGCGCCGCCGAGACAGGTGATCCGCTCGGTTGAATGCGGCTGGAGCGACTGGGTCAGTGCGTTCAACTCACCGTCGCAATATCCGTAGCCCGTCACGCGGTACACCTCATCGGTGTCGTTGTCGCACAGGTCGGCACTGCAACTGACGCCCGGCGCTACCTCCTTGGCACTGGCCACCGGGGCACCGACACCGAGCATCGCCGCCGCGAAGACCGCGATACCCACACCGAATACGTACTGACGCTTCACCATTCAACCCCATTGCCGGAAATTCACCGACAAAGGTAAGCGCAATTCGCCCTTGACACAACTGCTGCAACATTCGCCCCCGCGACCCGGTACGCACCCGAACGAATTCGCCTGGAAACCCGGCCAGCGCGCACACAACCGCAGGTTTGCTGTCGACGCGAAGCCGAGTTCCCAGGCGAATCGAAACGAACCGGGATCAGCCGAGCAGACGCCAGTCCTCGAGACCGTTGTAGAGCGGCAGCTCCCGAGCCAGCTTGCTGACCCGCGCGCGCAGCGCGTCGACATCGGAACCACCCGCGAGCGCGGTGGCGATGATGTCGGCGACCTCGGTGAACTCGGCATCGCCGAAGCCACGGGTGGCCAGCGCGGCGGTGCCGATGCGCAGGCCGGAGGTGACCATCGGGGGGCGCGGGTCGAACGGAACGGCATTGCGGTTCACGGTGATTCCGATTTCGTGCAGCAGATCCTCACCCTGCTGACCATCGATTTCGGAGTTGCGCAGGTCGACGAGCACCAGATGCACGTCGGTACCGCCGGTGAGGACGCTGATGCCCTTGTCCTTGACATCGGCGCCGCCGAGCCGCTCGGCCAGGATCTTCGCACCGGACAGGGTGCGCTCCTGACGCTCCTTGAATTCGGCACTCGCCGCGATCTTGAACGCCACGGCCTTGGCGGCGATCACATGCATGAGCGGGCCGCCCTGCTGCCCCGGGAATACCGAGCTGTTCAGCTTCTTGGCGTACTCCTGCTTGGCCAGGATCAGGCCGGAGCGCGGACCGCCGAGGGTCTTGTGCACGGTGGAGGACACCACATCGGCGTAGGGCACCGGCGAGGGATGCAGCCCGGCGGCGACCAGACCGGCGAAGTGGGCCATATCGACCCACAGCTTGGCACCGACCTCATCGGCGATCTCCCGGAACGCGGCGAAGTCCTGGTGCCGCGGGTAGGCCGACCAGCCCGCGACGATCACCTTCGGACGGGCGGCGAGCGCAGTCTTGCGCAGCTCCTCCATATCTATGCGGTGGTCTTCCTTGCTGACCCCGTAGGAGTGCACTTCGTAGAGCTTGCCGGAGAAGTTCAGCCGCATGCCGTGGGTGAGGTGACCACCGTGCGCGAGGTCCAGGCCGAGCAGCCGGTCGCCCGGCTCCATCAGCGCCATCAGCACCGCAGCATTGGCCTGTGCGCCGGAATGTGGCTGCACATTGGCGAATTCGGCGCCGAAGAGCTCCTTGGCACGGTTGCGGGCGAGGGTCTCCACGACGTCGACGTGCTCGCAGCCACCGTAGTAGCGACGGCCCGGGTAGCCCTCGGCGTACTTATTGGTGAGCACGCTGCCCTGCGCCTGCAGCACCGCGCGCGGCACGAAGTTCTCCGAGGCGATCATCTCGAGGGTGTCGCGTTCGCGGGCGAGTTCGCCTGCCATCGCGGCAGCGAGCTCGGGATCGAGCTCACCGAGAGATTGGGTATTGACAGAGGCGGTCGTCTGCGTCACCTGATCGAGTCTATTGGCCGTCCGCGCCGCATCGATCAGGGGGTTCTGCGTCTCTGTGTGCATAGCAACCTCCGTGGTCCGGATGCCCCGGGGTGCGCACCCCGAAGCCCATGAGCCCGGCACCCAGGCGCGCGGTGCGGGGCGAGGGTGCTTCCCGGTGGTTGCTTCCACCTCGAGTGCGCCAGTCGCGTCCGACCATCTTATCCGCGGGTGCGCGACGGGCCGATACGCCTCTGCTGGCCCGCGCGTCAAGCCTCGGGTACGGCGGACCGCAGCAGCGCGGTGAGGTGGATCTGCGCGTCGTCGAGGGGCCGAGTGGACTTCAGCGCCCGGGATTGGATGATGGCGCCCTCCAGCGCGCTGATCACGAATCCGGCCAGTGAGCGCGCCTGCTCGGCCGATAGACCGTTGTCGCACAATGCGTTCGCGAGCCGGTCGGTCCACTCGGTGAAGGCGGCGCCCGCCGCCGCCTGCACAGCCGGTTCGGATTCGGCGAGTGCGGCACCGACGATCGGGCAGCCCGTGGTGAACGAGCTGCGCGTGAGGGCGCGCTGCCACCAGCCGGTTAGCGCACTCGCCCATTGCGCGGGCGCGCCCGTCGCGGTGATCTTGTCCATCACGGCGGCCAGGCGCTCACCCGCCGTCTTGGTCGCGACCTCGACCAGCTCGCTCTTACCGGATGGAAAGTGCTGGTAGAGCGAATTCCGAGAGGCATGGCTGCGCTCGAGCAGGGCGGCGAGCCCGGCCGCGTGCACACCCTGCTCACGAACCAGCTCGATGGCGCTTTCGATCAGTCGGTCGCGCGGACCCGCGGTCATCGCTGTCCTCCCTGGGCTGTGTCCATTGTTCGCGCACTCATGGTTGCGTGAACCGATCGGTCCATGCTCCAATCATGACAGATGTGGACCGATCGGTTCACCGAAAGACGGGATTAATTCATATGAGCGAGCGCAGCGAGCGAACATCCGACACAGCCACTGTGGCGGTCATGACGGAGCCGAGCGCTAGCGAGGCGCAGTCAGGGGCACCGACCGACCTGGCCGAGCTGTCCGGACTCGAACTGGTGCGCACCGCGATGACGGCGCAGGGGCGGCCGCCGTTCATCGGCGATCTGCTCGGCATGGAGGCCGAGCAGATCGAGCACGGCGAAGTGGTCTTCGGGCTGCAGACCCGCCCGGATTTCGCCAATCCGCTCGGCACCACGCACGGCGGCATCTGCGCGACCCTGCTCGATTCGGTCATGGGCTGCGCCGTGCACACCACCCTCGACGCCGGTGTCGGCTATACGACGCTGGAACTGAAGATCAACTACATCCGCGCGGTGCCGACCCACGGCAGTCGCCTGATCGCGACCGGCACCACCATCCACATCGGCCGCACCACGGCCACCGCCGAAGGCCGCATCGTCGACGACCAGGGCCGTCTGGTCGCACACGGCACCACCACCTGCGTCATCTTCCGCTGAGCCGGAACCCGCAGGCCGACGAAGGAGAACACCATGAGTCAGCGCACCACCGCAGCGACCGTGCGCAAGTTCCGACGCGAACGCTTCATCGGCCGCTATATCGTCAATCCCGCTGTCGGACTGCTGGATCGGATCGGCATCCGCTCCGCGTTGATCGCCGAACTGGAGACCACCGGCGCGAAATCCGGTCAGCCGCGTCGCGTTCCGATCACCGTTTCGATCGACGACGAGGGCGCCTGGCTCATCTCCCAGCACGGCCACCGCGCCGGCTGGGCCCGCAATATCACCGCGAACCCGCAGGTCCGGCTGCGTCACGGCAGGCGCTGGTACACCGGCACCGCAGCCTTCGTCCCCGATGACGACGTGGTCGCCCGCGCGCGCAGCTTCGCCAAGGGCCGCATTCCCGCCCAAGCCACCGCATGGACGATCAAAGCACTGGAATCTGACCCGATTTCGGTGCGTATCACATTCACCGCGGACTAGGTCGCCACAGCTGAACGTGCGTCGAGCTCACCCGGCGCGCAGACCGCCAGGGGTGAGGGGTTCGTCGAGCAGGCGGCGGAAGCGGTCGGCGCGATCGTCGGCATCGGCCGCGCGGTCCAGCCAGCCGCCGAGCAGGCGGTAGCCCTCGACGTAGGTGCTGATGTAGGCGCGCCACAGCGGTGAGGACAGGAAGCGCAGGGACTGGCGGGCGCGTTCGGGGGTGGTCAGGCTCCAACGCTGCAGGAATCCGGCGACCTCGTCGACATCGCGATGCTGGTCGTGCAGCAGCAGGGCGGCGTCCTGCCTGACCCCGAGCAATTTGGCCGATGCGTTCGAAAGCTGTTCAGCGCGTTCACCTTCGAAGCGCAGCCCCAGATCGGCGTAGATCTCCTGCGCCCATTTGCCCCAGCCCGGTCCGACGATCGAGCGCAGCGCCAGATCCGCCAGCCCCTCCGCCATCAGGCACTGCGGGGTGTTCACCAGGAACAACGTCTGCTCGGCCTGCCCATTCGCGACCAGCCCGGCCTCCTTGCGGCAGTGCTCGGTGTGATGTCCGGGATAGGACTCGTGCGCGATGAGGGTGGGCAGCTGCGCCATATGCTGCTTCAGGTCGGAGTTGATCGCCACCCGGGAGTGGTAGTTGCCCAGGTAGTAGTTGAAGCCGGACCAGGGCTTGTCACCGACCACCTCGTAGGTGACGTGCTCGTGGTCGGGCAGCGGATAGCGATCGCGCACCAGTTCCCGCAGCGCACCCGAGAATGCCTCGACGCAGACGTGCAACCGCTCCGGCGGAATCTCATCGGCCTTGCGGAACGCCGTCACCCGCTCGGCGAGCGGACCGTCGCCGGTCAGTACCTCGTCCATCTGCTGGTGCGCATCGCGATAGTCCTCGACATCCCCCGGTGCGATCTCGACATCGAAGTACGCCCGCACCTCATCGACGAAGCCGATATCGTCCCCGGCGAACTTGCGTCCCGAACATTCCAGCGCCCGCAGGTGCACGTCGAGGAACTCCGTCCGCTGCGGCGCCAACCCGGCGGCGGGCAATTCCGCACGCAAAGCCGCGGCCCGCCTGGCCAGCTCGCGCGGCTGCGGTGCCGGCGCGTTGTCCACCTCGCGACGCAGCGCCGGATCGCCGGTATACGCGTCGACGAACCCTTCCTCCAGCCGGTCGAATGCCAAGCCGAGTCGCAGGTACTCGGTCACGAGGGGATGCGCTTCCATGTCCGCCGACATTAGCCGCAATGGGCCTGCGTATCGACCGGTTACACCCGGTAGTGGTACCCCGCGTTTCACACGATGTTGACGCAGAGCAGAATTCGGCTATGCGAGAGCTGGACCGAATCTCACACTGTCGGCGCATCACGTATGCGTGTTTGCCTGAACGGAGTGTCGGGTAAGTGGCACGAATGAGCGAGCCGAGTCCCTATGTGGAATTCGACCGGAAACAGTGGCGCACCCTGCGTAAGTCGACTCCTCTGGTGCTCACAGAGGAAGAACTGATCGGACTTCGCGGCCTCGGCGAACAGATCGATCTGGAAGAGGTCGCCGAGGTCTACCTTCCACTCGCTCGCCTCATCCACCTACAGGTCGCTGCACGTCAACGGCTGTTCGCCGCGACCGCGACCTTTCTCGGGGAGAAGCATCCCGATCAGCAGGTGCCATTCGTGATCGGTGTCGCGGGCAGTGTCGCGGTCGGAAAGTCCACCACGGCCCGCGTACTACAGGCCCTGCTCGCGCGATGGGACCACCATCCGCGTGTGGATTTGGTCACAACCGATGGATTCCTTTATCCGACCGCGGAACTGACCCGGCGCGGCATCATGCATCGCAAGGGATTTCCGGAAAGTTACGACCGCCGAAAACTGCTGCGCTTCGTCACCGAGGTGAAATCCGGTGCGGCCGAAGTATGTGCGCCGGTGTATTCGCATATCTCCTATGACATCGTGCCGGGCAAGTTCCACTGCGTCACTCAACCCGACATTCTCATCGTGGAAGGTCTCAATGTGCTGCAGACCGGTCCGCGATTGATGGTCTCGGATCTATTCGACTTCTCGATCTATGTCGACGCGCGCATCGAGGACATCGAAAAGTGGTATGTGCAAAGGTTTCTCACCCTGCGCCAGACCGCCTTCGCCGACCCGAACGCACATTTCCACCACTACTCCGGTTTCACCGATGACCAGGCGACGGCCGCCGCACAGGAGATCTGGAACAACACCAACCGGCCCAACCTGGTGGACAACATCCTGCCCACCCGTCCACGCGCCACGCTGGTGTTGCGCAAGGACGCCGACCACAGCATCAACCGGCTGCGATTGCGCAAGCTCTAGCAGCGGCGACTGTTTGCGGGCGGCTCGACGGGATTACAGCTTCCACGCCGCGTCCAGCCGAGCCGCGACATCGATATCCCGGACCGCGGCGATATGCGGTTTTCGGATTTCGGTGGCGATATAGCGTGCCACGAAACGCCGGATCTCATGGTCGACGCTGGCCAGGATGCGCAGCAGCTGCCCGCGCTTGGTGGCGGTGGCCACATTGATGCGGACGTCGCTCGGGCGGGGCTCGGCGATATCGATGACGACCCGCAGCGGTTCGGCGGTCCGCACGGCCAAGTGCAGGTGGACATTGCCGTGGACCTGGAAGCTATGCCGGTCCACGGCGAGATCGAGCAGCAGATCGACATCGAGCGGGATGATCAGCTCGAAGGAGATGATGTCGTCGACATATCGATGCAGCTTCGGCTCACCGAGTTGCACCTGCGCGGCGACCTTGGCCAACTTGCCCGGCCCGACGCCGATCGGCCCGAAATCGAAGGCGGCCCCGGTCAGCTGGGCGAATGCGCCGGAAATGCGTTGCTCGGAGGCCGCGTACTCCAGGAATCGCCGACCGAACTGCGCATAGTCGATGTAGGGCGTCGGCCCATCCCCCCACGGCGGGTTCACTTTTCGTCCTCAGCTGGCGTCGCCGACCCGACCACAGCGGAGCGAGTCTTGCGAGCGACGCTCGTGGCGCCACAGGCTCCACAAATCAAATACCGTAACGGCGATGTCGCGCGGCGTAGTCGCGCAATGCGCGCAGGAAGTCCACCCGCCGGAATTCCGGCCAGTACGCCTCGGTGAACCATATTTCCGAGTATGCGCTCTGCCACAGCAGGAATCCGGAAAGCCGCTGCTCACCGGAGGTTCGGATAACCAGATCGGGATCGGGCTGGCCGGAGGTGTAGAGGTGCTGTCCGATGGAGTTCACGGTGATCGACTGGACCAGATCCTCACCGGTCTCCCCCGCGGCCATCTCCTGACGGACCAGTTTGCGGACCGCGTCCGCGATCTCCTGCCGACCGCCGTAGCCGACCGCAACATTCACGTGCACGCCGTCGCGTCCGCTGGTGCGTTCGGCCGCGGTGCGCAGTCGCTTGGCGACCAGTTCCGGAAAGCCGTCCAGCGTGCCGACGATGCGCACGCTCCAGTTCTGCTCCGGTGCGGACAGCTCCTCGACGACATCGGTGATCACCTCGAACAGCGTCTCCAGTTCGTCCGGATCGCGCTGTAGGTTCTCGGTGGAGAGCAGATAGACGGTCACCATCTCGATGCCCTCGTCCGCACACCAGCCGACGAGTTCGGCGATCTTCAGCGCGCCGACCCGGTGCCCGTGGCTCACATCGGTGAAGCCGTTCTCTCTCGCCCAACGCCGATTACCATCGCACATCACCGCGACGTGCCGGGGATGTTGTTTGCCCGCCAGCTGCTTGGACAGCCGGGCCTCGTAGATGCGGTAGGGCAAACCACGCACCTGACTCGGAAGCTCCACGGCGACCAACCCTACGCCCCACCGGCACGATCCCGGCACCGGCTGTGTCGGATTCGCGGCGTTCGCGGTGCGCTCCATCGTTACGCTGCGCTACCACCTCCGGGCCCGTCGTTCCCGCCGGTGTGTTGGATTCGCAGCGTTCCCCGTACCCTCGTGCGCGCGCATTTCTTGCGGCGTATCGCCTTGGCGGCCCACACCGGGTGCCCGCTGGCCCTCGCCCACACCGCGGGCGACCCGGTACAGTGGCCGACGACCCACAACTTACGGCATCGTAGGTTACCGGTGGGTATTTCTAGGAGGTAGCTCGTGTCCGAAACGATCGGCACAGCCGATGCGATACCAGACGTGATCACGGACACGGCGATACCGACAAAACCGCGCATGCGCGGCTGGATCCACACCTGGGCGGTCGGCATCGCGGCAATCGCGGGGATCGTCCTGGTGGCCACGGCCGCGACGATTTCGGCGACGGCGGGCTGGTCCACCCTGGTCTATGGGCTCACGGTCTGCGGGTTGTTCGGCATCAGCGCCGTCTACCACCGGGTGACCTGGGCAACCGCGAATGCGCGCATCCAGATGAAGCGCGCCGACCATTCGATGATCTTCCTGTTCATCGCGGGCAGCTATACCCCGTTCGCACTGCTCGGGCTACCGGGGCGGACCGGGCAGACGCTGCTGCTGGTGGTGTGGCTCGGCGCGCTGGCCGGCGTGGCGCTGAAACTGCTGTGGCCCACCGCACCTCGCTGGGTCGGGGTACCGCTGTATCTGCTGCTCGGCTGGGCGATCGTGCCGGTGGCCGGACAGCTGAACACGAATATCGGCATCGCCCCACTGATCCTGTTGCTCATCGGCGGGCTGGTCTACAGCGGCGGCGCGATCCTCTACGCAACCAAATGGCCGAACCCCTGGCCCACGGTCTTCGGCCATCACGAGTTCTTCCATGCCGCGACGGTCCTCGCGGCACTGTGCCACTACGCGGCGATCTGGCTGGTCGTACTGCGCTGAGTGCACCCCGCCCGTGCGGAGCGTGCAGTCGGATCCACCGCGGTCGCAACGGCGATATGGCACAGCGGAAATGAACGGAGTTCGCCGATATGTCCGATGAGATCACCGGGAAACTGCCACTGGTGATCGCACTGGATCTATGCTGCTCGTTCGTGTTCCTCATCGCCGCCTGCCGCAGCATCGCACTGCCGATCAAGGCAATCGTGATGAATCTGCTGGCCACCGGCGCGGCCCTGAGCAGCACCGTCGCGGTATTCCAGTGGGGCATCCGGTTGGTGCCCGCGCTGATGAAACTGTTCGAGACCTGGAATTGGTGGCTGCCGGGTTCGACGCGATCGGGTGTGCCGGTACGGGTTACGGTACGTGCGAACGTAGCGGCGTCGTGATCACCAAGCTCGTCATCTGGGCGCTGAAGGCGCGGTGGGGTTTGGCAGCGGTGGTGATCACCGCGAATCTCAGCGGCCTCGCGGTGATCGTGACCGAGCTGTGGCTCAGTGGATTTCTCGGCCGGATCGGAGCCGACTGGCACCGCATCATCGGACTGGTGTCGATCTATCCGGTGGTGGGTTTTCTGGCCGGGGTCGGGCTCGCCGTGCGCGATCGCACCGTCTACTTCGCCTGGCTCGATGACGGGCGCAAGCCCACGGCCGAGGAGGCGCGGCGACTGCTGCGCCTGCCGATCGCCATAACCATCCGGGCGCTGGCCATCTGGCTGCCCGGTGTGATCGTGGCGGCCTCGACGTTCTCCCATCTCACCGCGCACAACAGCGCGGCGGTGACGGCGGCGCTGTTCACCCTCGGCGCCCTCGAATCTGCCGGATTCACCTTTCTGATCGTCGACCGGCTGATCCGCCCGACCATCCCGGTGGTAGCAGGAGTGCTCGGCGGCACCATGCACTGGAGTTCCTCGGTGCTCGTCCGGGTCGTCATGACCTGGGCGGTGGCGGGGGCCATGCCGCTGCTGATGCTGATCGTGGTGCTCGCCGATCCGGCCGCCGGTGCGCCGGACCGCATCCGCACCGCCATCTACCTCTCCGGTGTCGGATTCGGTGTCGGCGCGCTTGCCACCGCCTTCCTGGCCCGTTCGGTGGCCACCCCGATGCGCACGCTGCGCCGGGCGCTGGACCTGATCACCAAGGGCGAGTTGGACGTTCGGGTGCCGGTCGGCAGTACCAGCGAGATCGGGCGACTGGAGCATTCGGTCAACGAACTCGCCGCCAACCTGCGCGAACGTGAGCGGATGCGGGATGTATTCGGCCGCCATGTCGGTGCCGAAGTGGCCGAGCGGGCGCTGGCCGGCGGATTCGATCTGACCGGCGATGTGCGCGAGGTGTCGGCGCTGTTCGTCGATGTCACCGGATCGGTCGAACTGTCCAGCGGTCTGCCGCCGCAGGAGTTCGTCGCCAAGCTCAATCGATTGCTCGCGATCGTCGTCGCGGCGACCGAGGAGAACAACGGTCTGGTCAACAAGTTCGAAGGCGATGCGGCGCTGTGCATCTTCGGCGCACCGATTGCCTTGCAGGACAATGCGACACCGGCGCTGCGGGCGGCCAGGCGCATCCGAGATGAGGTCATCGCCACCGGCGAACTCGATATCGGTATCGGTGTGGCGCGCGGTCCGGTGTTCGCTGGTGATGTCGGCTCCGATACCCGTTTGGAGTACACGGTGATCGGTGATGCGGTCAATGAGGCGGCCCGTTTGACCACGGCGGCGAAAGAGGTGCCGCGTCGCATCCTGGTGAGCGGCGCGCTCATCGAGGCCGCGGCCACGCATGAGCGCGCCAAATGGACTCTCTACGACCATATTCTGCTGCGTGGCATGCCCGACCCCACCGCCTGCTGGACCGATGTCGAGACCGCCGAGACATCCAGTGACACGGCGCCCGATACCGCCCCAGCCGATGACCAGACCGCTGTCACCGCGATCACTGAAGTGTGTACCGCGGCGACCGAATCGCCGTCCCAGAATTGAGTTGGTGTTCCTGGTACCGGGCACGTATGCGATCCGAGGTCGACCGTGTCCTTCCTCGTCGGTGAGCTCACCAAGAAACAGAGTGCGCCAACCACTTTCGACGAGTCACCCCTACCGCTGCGATCAAGGCAACCAGCGAGTCAGGCCGACGACCTCCGCCGCGATATCCGACACTCCACGGCCATCGGTGCCGACCCGATGCACCCAGTCCGGGACCTCGGCATCCAGCTTCGCGGCCACCACCTTGCCGCGCTCGATGTGCTCGTCCAACGCGCTGCCGATCTCCCGACCCGCGAGCCGCTCGGCCGCCGCCGCATCCGCACAGGTCAATAGGACCGCAGTGATCTCGGGCTGCTCCCCCAATGCCGCGACAAGTGCGTCGATCACATTCATGAACACACTGGCGGTGTTCGTATACACGATCCGCCGATATCCGAGCGCGCGATAATTCGCCCACATCGCAGCCAGATTCCGTTCCGCGAGTCCGTGCTCCCACGGCGCCGGATAGGCCTGATCCAGATTGTCGCCCTCGATCAAACAGTGCCGCACCCGCGCCGCCGAAAGCCGCGCATGCACCTCGAAGGCCACGGTCGTCTTCCCGACCCCGGCCCTACCGCCGATGAAAAGTGCCTGACTGCGCACGGTCACCCAACCACTGTGCCGCATCCGCGGCCACGGTGGCGGGCCCGACCGCGCCGACCTCGACCCGCCGGGAACCGTCAGCAGGATCACGGCACCTTCTCCGGCTGGACGCCCACGGCCGGTGCCCGACAGCGACTTGACGAGATCGAATCTTCCGTGCACACTGCTCTCATTAGAGAGCGATGCTCTCGGCGATTCGAGGGAGAACGGACATGCTGGAAGTCTGGAAATGGGCCAACCTCACGCTGGCATTCGTGATGGAGCTGGTCACGTTCGCGGTGCTGGCGCTGTGGGGCTGGAAGACCGCCAATGCGACTGCGCTCAAACTCGTCTTGGCCGTGGGCATGCCACTCCTCGCGGCACTGGCCTGGGGCCTGTTCGCCGCACCGAATGCGTCATTCGACTACCCACTGCTCGCGGTCGCCACCAAGGTCGTGGTTTTCGGCAGCGCCGCGGTCGGACTGTGGGCCATGGGCTACCGATCGGCCGCGGTCGTCTTCGTCGTCGTCCTGGTCGCGAACCTGCTGATGATCAGGCTGGGGCACCTGACCGTGTGAGCGGGTCGACGACGCCCGAATTCGTACGGGAGATCCGAACATCCACGCCGCCGACCTGCCACCCGGACTTCGGGCGGCAGGTCGGCCGGCGCACGATCCAAACGGTCCCTGCGGAGCAGACCGCGGGCAACCGCTGGTGCAGGCTAGGGGCGTTTCAGCGAGGCGCTCAGGTCGGCAGGAGTCGTCACCGGAAGGTCGCAGACCGAGCCGCGGCAGACGTAGGCGGCCGGTGCGCCGTTCTTCTGGGGTCGGTCGGCCAGGAGGGGAACCGAGTCGGCGGGTGCGGCGATAATGACCGTGCCGCCCGGGGCTTCGGTGCGTGCGGTAGCGATCAATTCCATTGCCGCGGTGGAGCTGTCGGCCGCGATCGCGACCTGCAGCGGGCCACGGAGGGCGGCTTCGGCGACGGTCAGCCATTGACCTGCCGAGCGCGGAGCGCGGGCGAGGACGACGGCGCCGCGGGCGAGCGTCTGGTCGGCCAGTTCGCGGTAGCGCAGGGCGGGTTCCGGTGCACTGGCGGCAGCGGCGGTGAGCAGGGCTTCGGCCAGTGCGGAGGCACCCGCCGGGGTGGCGCCGTCGATGGGGTCGCGGGGACGCGTGACGAGGGTTTCGGCATCGTCGGCGGTGTCGAACCAGCTGCCCGGGGCGGCGGGATCGGCGAAGTGCTGAATCGCCTTGTCGAGCAGGTGTTGTGCGTCTTCGAGCCAGTCCAGTTGGCCGGTGGCCTGATGCAGGGCGAGCAGGCCGGTGACCAGCCAGGCATAGTCCTCCAGGACGCCGGGAGACGCACCGACGACACCGCCGAGGGAGGCGCGGCGCACCCGGCCGTCGACCACATGCTCGGCCAGCAGGAAGCGGGCGCCGCGGATGGCGGCGTCCAGCCAATCATCTTGCCGCAGTGCGGAACCCGCTTCGGCGAGAGCGGTAATGGCCATACCGTTCCATGCGGTCACGACCTTGTCGTCGCGGTCCGGCTGCGGGCGTCGGCCACGGGCCGCCCGCAGCGTCGCACGAATCCGCTCGAAGCGCTCGCGGGCGACGGCCGCGGTGGCCGAGTCGGATAGGGCATCGGGGTCGGAGTACCGGGTGAGGACCGAGGTGCCCTGTTCGAAGTTACCGGCGGTGGTGACCCCGAAAACCTCAGCGGCCCATGCGCCGTCGATGGAACCGAGTTCGCCGATCAAGTCGGCGGGCGCCCATACGTACGTCGCGCCCTCGACGCCGGGACCGCCGGATTCCAGGTGCGTATCGGCGTCGAGGGCGGAGGCGAACCCACCACCGCTGGTACCGAGATCATCGATGATGAACTGCACCGTCTCCCGAGTAACCCTGTGCGCCAAGGACTCCCGGGTCTGCTCGGGAGTACGCCGGGCGAGATGCGCATAGGCGCGCAGCAATTGGGCGTTGTCGTAGAGCATCTTCTCGAAATGCGGCACCACCCAGGCGGCATCGACGGAGTAGCGCGCGAAACCGCCGCGCAACTGGTCGTAGATACCACCGCGCGCCATGGCTTCGACGGTGCGGTTCACCACATCGAAGACGGCCGCGTCGCCGATGCGCTCCCAGCTGCGCAGCAGCCCCTCCAACAGCGCCGATGGCGGAAACTTCGGTGCGCCGCCGAATCCGCCGTGCTTTGGATCCTCATCGCGGAGCACCGCGGCGACGGCGTGCGCGAGCAGATCGGCCGAGATCGCCACCCCGGCATCGGGCAGTCCGGCGGTTTGCGCTCGCAACGCCTCGGTCACCTGGGCGGATGCCTGGTCCACTTCGTCGCGCCGGGTCTTCCAGGTATCGGTAATGGCGGCGAGCAACTGGGTGAACGACGGCATCCCGCCGCGCGGCTGTTTCGGGTAGTAGGTGCCGCAATAGAACGGTTCGCCGCCCGGGGTGAGGAAGCACGTCATCGGCCAGCCCCCCTGACCGGTCATCGCCACCGTGGCATTCATATAGACCGCATCCAGATCCGGACGCTCCTCGCGATCCACCTTGACGCACACGAAGTTGTCATTCATCAACGCGGCCGTCTGCGCGTCTTCGAACGATTCGTGTGCCATCACATGGCACCAGTGACAGCTCGCATACCCGACCGACAGCAGGATCGGCACATCCCGCGCCGCCGCCTCCGCCAGCGCATCCGCATCCCACTCCCGCCAATCCACCGGATTGTCGGCGTGCTGACGCAGATACGGAGATGTCGCACCGGATAATTGGTTCACACCCATCAACCTCCTGTGTCAAGCCAGCACGTAACTCGCTCAGCGCCTCTTCGCCTCGAGCCACCCGATGGAGACCGGCGGTATGGCAAAACCTGCCCCGCCACCACACCGGAGACTCGTGGGCCATCACTTGAAGAGTAGTACGCCATCACATGGCGGCGGATACGGCAGCCGATAGTCCGGCTCGGAACTGAAACCGATTGCGCGTGTTGACAATTGCTGTCCACCGGCGGACGAACCCGCGGACCGTCGACGACCCGGCGCTCTAGCAGTACGCCGAGCGCATCACGAAGCTTCCCTGTGGACCTGGCGATCGATCATGCACACCAGGGTCGAGACAAGTTCCTCGGCCGTGACGTGCCACTTGTCCTCGGGCAGGTGCCCGCTGATCTGCATCACCGTGATCCCGTGCGCGCTGGTCAAGAGCAGCGCCCCGAATCGCTCAGCGTGCTGTGCGCCGACGACTTCGCCGACGATGGCGAGGAATTCGTCCTGGGCGCGCTCGGCCGCCCGGGTCGAGGCGTTGATCGCGGACGAGTCGCCGGCCGGGGAGGTGAACATCAGCTGGTACCGGTGCGGCTGACGACGGCCGACGGTCATCAGCGCGGTCAGGGCGCGTTGCAGCTTGTCGGCCGGGGATATCTGCGGATCGGCGCGCACGGCCCGCACCTGATCCGCGAGCCGGTCCAGGGCCTCGGTTGCAATGGCGGTCAGCAGGCTGTCCTTGTCGGGAAAGTGCCGGTACGGCGCCCCGCGGGTGACCCCCGCGCGCGCCCCGACCGCGCGCAATGTCACCGCGTCCGAGCCACCGCTGTCCAACAGGTCGGCGGCGGCGTCCAGCAGGGTGCGTCGCGTCGTGGCGGCGGATTCCATGCGGCTGACCATGCCGATCACAATACAGTTGACGCTGTCATCTGAGATGCCTATTGTCATCAAGATGACAATGTCATCTGAAAAATCGCAGAAACCTCAGGGCTGCGTCGTCGTGACCGGGGCCTCGACCGGGATCGGCGCGGCGGCCGCACGCGAACTGGCTCGCCGAGGATTCCACGTCATCGCCGGAGTCCGCCGCGACCAGGACGCCGACGCGCTTCGCACGGACCGCATCGAGCCGATCATTCTCGACATCACCGAGCCGGATCACATCGCGCAACTGGCCCCCCTCTTCGCCGATGACTCGCGTACAGGTGCGCTGCGGGCACTGGTGAACAATGCCGCCATCCAAATCAACGCCCCTGTCGAGACCCTGCCGTTGGACGAGTGGCGCAGGCAGTTCGAGGTCAACCTCTTCGGTCATATCGCCGTCACCCAAGCGTTGCTGCCTGCGCTGCTGCGCAACTCGGGCCGCGTGATCAACATCAGCTCGGTCGGCGGGCGAGTCGCCATGCCCGCATACGGCCCCTACGCGGCCACAAAGTTCGCCCTCGAGGCGCTCAGCGACTCGCTGCGCCGGGAACTGGCGCCGCTGGGCGTGCGAGTGGTCGTCGTCGAGCCCGGAGCGGTCCGCACCGAGATGTCGGACCGGGTCATCGCCGCCACGAACCAGCAGGCCGCTGCCATGTCACCGGAACAGCGTGACCGCTACGGAAGGCTGATCCAGGCGGTGAACGCGCAGGCCGCCGCCCATATCCCGAATGGCAGGCCCGTCGACGACGCCGCCCGGGTGATCGCGAAGGCCGTAACCGCCGGAAAGCCCCGCACCCGCTACACCGTGGGCGGTGACGCGGCCCTGATCACCCGCCTATCGCGGGTACTACCCGACCGGACGCTCGACCGCATGCTCGCGTTCGGCCTCCGTCCGCACTACCCGACGACCTCCACCGCATGAATCACCTGCGAGCAAAGCAGCGGCCGACCATGCTGGTTCCCGACCGCCACGGGCAGGATCGACAGCCGAACTGCGGTCCGATCTCCCCCCAGCGCGAGAGCGCCGACCTCCTGGGTGTTCGTGGCGGATATGCAGGCGGTCGCCGCGCGCCGCGGAAAAGATCCCGAAGTCATTGCACTCACTCAGAAACTTTTGGGGATCAGCGCAGAATTCGCAGAGCTCTGGAGACGGCGTGACGTCGGCGTCCGTCGCGCAGACCGCAAGCGGCTGATCCACCCGGTCATGGGCGAGCTCGAACTCAACTGCCTCAGCCTGCTCAGCGAGGCCGGCACCCAACGGCTGCTCTGGTTCACCCCGTGCCGGGCACGTGGGCAGTCGAACAACTCGAATTGCTTTCGGTGGACGGTGAACAAGAAATAGCCCAGTGATCGGCCGGGCCCGCCGATTACCTAGTCGCGACAGCAACCGCCGCCGCCGAACATCTCACGCCGCTACGCATGCGAGCTCATGCCGTTGTGCGCACCACTTCAGAGGAAAACGCGAGCGATCTCCAGCCACTTGCGGGCGTCCTCGCCGACCGCGGTGAGGTCGGTCTCGGCCAGGGACCTGCGTTGGGTGACTCGAAGACAGAAGTCGAGGGCACTGCCCTGAACCCGTTGCCCGGCATCTTCTGGGCCCCAGACCCAGGTCCGGCCGTCGGGACCGGTCAGCTCGACACGGAACGGCTCTGCCGGAGTAGGCAATTGGGCCGCGTAGAACGACAGCTCTCGCCCTACGACTCCCAAGGAGGCCACATGCCGGAGCCGACCCGTCGGACGGTGTGCAACACCCAGCGCATCGAAAACGTCCTGCCCGTGAGCCCACGTTTCCATCAGCCGAAGCGGCACCATGACCGCGGCGGTCAACTGCGAGCCGTACCACGGAAACCCATGGTCCAGTGGAACATCACGCAGCGCGGCCGCCACCTCGGTTCGACCAGCACGCCATTGTTCCAGCAGTACCGATCGCGGTTTCGCCGCTCCCGCGGCAGCGTCGAGATCAGCGTATCGGCTGCCCGCGGCTTCGGCCTGCTTCAGCACGGCGTCGAACGCCTCCGGGGTCCGTATGGCGATGAGAACATTCGCATCGGCTGCAGCAAGATGAGCGATCTGGTGGGCGATCGTCCACCCCGCTGCCGGCGTGTCCTTGGACCAGTCGGCCTGCGCTGACACCAGGGCGTCGAGCTCATCTCCTTCAGCCACCAAGTCGGGCAGAGCCAGATCGCGCTCCACATCGGACATATCAAGGCCGTAATCCAACATCCCGTATCACCTTCACACGCATGGTCGAACATGATCACCACCACGATAGACAGCGACTGTGCCACACCAGGTTTCGCGCTGTCGGCGCGGTCACATACGCCGCATGCCCGCGGCGATCTCGCGCCGTGATCGCATATCGAGTTTGGCGAGGATCTTCGATACGTGGGACTGAACTGTGCGGTGCGATAAGAACATCTGCGCCGCGATGCCGGAATTGGAGCGGCCTTCGGCGACCAGCACCGCTACCCTGCGCTCGGTATCGGTCAATGCCGCCCAGCCGGATTTGGGGCGGTTGCGCCGGCCGCGCACACCTCGTCGAATTTCGTACGGCCGCACACGCGCGGCCGTACGGGCGATATCCCACGATGCGCCGAGTCGGCCGTAGATCGCTATCGCGGTATCCAGCGAGCGACGAGCGTCGGCATCGGATCCGTTGGCAGCGAGCAGCACGGCGGCGTTCTCGTATGCCTGCGCTTCGTAGAGCGGCCGTCCGGACCGCCGGAAGGCCTGGGCGCCTGCCAGCAGGCGATCGGAATCACGCTCGGCCAGACCGCGACACAGCAGCGCTGTCCCGCTCCGGGAAGCGGTCGGCTCTCGCGCCACGAGTTCGTCGGCGCTGGCCGCAACCGACCGCGCCGCATCCGGGTCACCGACGTCCGCGGCCAGTCGAGCGATATCCGGGAAGATGTAGTACAGCGTGGCCGCGGCCGAGCGGTCGGCCAGTCGCTCGTGGGTCTCGACGAGCAGCTTCAAGGCCAGGTCCGGATGACCGCGGGCCTCGTGGGTCAATGCTTCGGCCCACGAGTGCAAGTGCGCGTAGCCGGTGGTGCCCACGCGGTCGCCCGGCAGGGGAATGCTGTCCACATCCGGTAGGAACGTGCCGCGGTGAATACCGATCAGCGCTGCGAGGGTGGGCGCGACCGTCGAGTACCCGAGCACGTCCGGCGCCGCCGCGCCCGCGCTGCATTCGGCCACCGCGTCATCCCAGCGACCGTCCAGCAGATGTAGCCGTGCCCCGGCGACCAGGTTCCAGCAAAGGTGCTCGCCTCGGATACGGCGGTTGTGCGCTATCGCCTGTTCCAGCACGTCTTCGGCCTCGGTCAGGCGATCGAGCTCGATCAGACAGTCTGCCCGCAGCGCGTATGGATCGAACTGATCCGGTCCGGCGCCGTCGGTCGAGGCCATGGGTATTCGAGTACTCAGCTCCAGCGCCTCGGCGAGATCGCCTCGGGCATATCGGATCGCGCCGACGACGGCGAGACCGCACCCGACGGTGCGCAGATCCCCACTGGATTCCCCCATCGCGACCGCCGCTCGGCCAGCCCGCTCCGCCGCATCGAACCGCTCGAGGGATAGATTGAGCACTGCGCGCATGCGTTGGAAGCGGCCCGCCTGCTCGGCATGGAGATCGATTGTGCGCAGCGCGGTTTCGGCGATGTCGACGGCATCGGCCATGCGCCCCTGGGCCTGGCAGGCGCTAGCGAGCAGCCAACGCAATTCGATATCGTCGCCGCACTCCAGGCGCGCCGACAGTGCAGCGCGCGCCTCGGCCTCCGCCTCGGCCGTCCGGCCGCTCCACAGCAGCGCCTTGATATACGAGCGGATCAGCTGTGGATCATCGGACTCCGCGACCGTCATCGCGCGCCGCAATAGCTGCACCGCCAGCTCAGGGGTTCGAGATGCCAGCTTGTCGGCTACCGCGACCAGCCAGTCGATGCTGGTCTGGTCCAGTTCGTAGTCGGCGACCGCCAAATAGTGTGCGATCCGCTCGATCGGCGCGTTGGTCGTCTGCAGAACCTGTCCTGCCCGGCGCAGCAGACCGGCGCGCACCGTAGCGGGCAGCTGATCGGACAGCACGTGGCGGATCAAGTCGTGACGGAACATCACTTCGGAGTCCACCCGCATCAGCAGTCCGATCACCATCGCATCACTGACCACGCTCCACACATCCAGCAGGGGTTGGTTCAGAACCGCCGCCAATTCCGTGACGTCGACGACCGGGCCCAGCGCGGCGGCAGTCGCCAGCACCTTCCGTGTCCGGCGGGGCAGAAAGTCCAGCCTCCGCGAAATCGCCTGCGCGAGTGTCGCGGACGGGCGCTGCCCGGCGACCGCCTCGGTGCTATCGGCAGTGTCGGCGACTACCGTGATCGCCTGCTCGCGCAGCAGGGCGGCCACCAATTCGGTGATATAGAGCGGATTGCCGCCCGCGCCCGCAACCTCCCGCAGCAATGCCCGGGCCGGGTGCGGCACCGACGAGATGCGACACCAATTCCGCTGTCGCCGCGTCGGATAGTCCACCGAGACGGATCTGCGCGGCGCGGCATTCGACGAGTTCTGCCGATAGTGCGGTGAACGCCGAGTCCTGGGGCTGTGGGCGGGCCGCGAGCAGTAGCAATAGTGGTAGCTCATCGATGCGGGCACACAGTCGCTGCAACACCGACAGGCTCGACCGATCGGCCCACTGGACGTCGTCCACTATCAGCGCGAGCGGGCCCCTCGCACACCAGATCTCGATGCGATCGAGGATCGCCTCGGCGATGACGATCTCGGGCGTTGCCTGCGCGTCGCCCGACGGATCGTCGCTGTCGACCAGGGCGCGGATCGGATCCGCCCCCGGCGCGTCGGCGTTGTGGTCGACATCGAGCCAGGAGAACAGCGCCGCGAACGCTACGGTCTGGCCTGGTTCGCTGGCGGCGCCGAGTCGAATTCGCAAACCTGCCGCCGTAAACCGTGCCCTGGCCGCGTCCAATAGCGCTGTCTTACCGATACCCGGTTCGCCCTGTACCAGCACCACAGCGCCCTGCCCCGCGGCGGCCCGGCGCGCGAGCGCCGCCAGCGTGTCGATCTCGCCCGCACGACCGATGACCACCGGCGTGCGGGAGTCATGCATGTGGGTGAGCCCTAACTACTACGGGCGCAGCTGACAGACCGAAAGGTCCGGGCCGGACCGGAAGGCCGCGCCGTCGACGAACAGGGCACGCTCGAGCCCGACAACCGGCGGATGGACTCGACATCCCCGGACGCGGATACGGTGATCGACGGCAAATCCCATTGTCGTGCCGACTTTTCGGCGCGCCAGGCAAGGTTCCATCCGAACGGCATCAGATGGACGCGTTCCCCGTATTCCCCCAATTGTTCGGAAAGATCCGCAAGCACGTCGAGGGTGTCGGCGATGTGAGTGAGGACATCCAGTGGACGGGCGGCCGACGTGAACCGACTACCCCGGGTCGTCCAGTGCGGAGTTCCGGCGATAACGGTATGGTCCGCCTCGCTGACGAGGCACAGGTACCGGATCGCGCGAACGGCCTCGGCGGTCAAGGGGCAATCGCCCGGTTCGATATCGACTCGCACTACCAGGCAATCAGCGAACATCTGCGCCATGCCCACCGTCGGGAGGTCGACGGCTACGGCGCACGGACCGGCCGACACCAGCGTGTATTCGAAACTGCGCCAACGATTTCCGACGGCCCTCATGTAAGAGGCCGCCGCCGTGGGCGCTGCTGGAGATGAGTCATGGCTGCGTCGGCGCATTCCGGTCGGCGACGCCGCACAGGGCGTAACAGAAGACGAACGGCACCGCACCGTCGTTGAACCAGGCGTGCGGTGCGCCGTTCTGGATCACGCAATCGCCCGACCGCAGCGATACATCGACACCGTCGCCGAGGCGCATGCGGCCCTGGCCGCTGAGCACGACCACGAAATCGATGCTCGCAGTGCTGTGCATGCCGGGCGCGGCGGGGTCGAATGCCGCCATCATCCCCGGCAGTTTCGCCTCCGCTTCCGCGGCGACGGCCGCCATTGCTTCCTCGGACAGCTCGGCGTCGGGCTCATAGGTCAGCCCCGGAGGTACGGAGATGAACCCGAAACGCAACCCGCCCGGACCGGGAAAGTAACGCGTATCAGTTTGCGGCGGCATCCGGTCGACCGGCAGATCGGGCAGCTCGTCGAGCTCCCACATCCGATAGATTTCGGCGCCGGGCAGCAGCGCCAATGTCAGCGGGTCGATACTGTCGTCTGCCAGTACCCGTCCCTGCCCGGTTCCGTCGTCGCCGACCACGATTCTGCGCATGTGAACTCCCGATTACCTTCCACCACTAGCTGAATCAGGTCGGCACCGATAGCCGCACCTGGCCGATCCGAGCTATTCGGACCGTAGCCGCGGCCCGCGCATCCCCACTTGTCCCAGCACGCACGAGCACTGTCCGAGTGCGCAGAACTCGAATGCCCGCGATTTGCTGCTGGGGCGGTGATCCGCGCGGTTCTGCCGTAATCTGCTACCAGAATTGGGGTCGACGCCTAGGCCACCGATGATCGGCGATCGGAGGGCGGAATTCATGGATCGAGCGGCTATCGCCGACTCCGCCACAACGAGTGTGGTGGACCCACATGAGCGAGCCGACTATTGGGCTCATCTGATCGGCACATATCACTGTCGGCTCGGCTACCGATTCCCCAGCCACACCGACTTCCAGGGGCACACTCAACTGCGCCGCACCGATGCCTATCAGCTCGTCGGCTGGAAATCGGATGCCGTCACCTACCTGCGCACCCCAGCGCACATCCGTGCCGACCCCGATGACGACTACCGGCTGATCGTTCCTCTCGTCGGGCAACTGTCCTTCCGCACCGACGACGGTTACGGGGTCCTCACGCCGGGAACGATGGGCCTGGTGGCCGTCGACCGGCCTTACGAGATGTCCATGTCCGACGGCACGCGAGGGCTGATCATCACCATTCCGCACAAGGAAATACAGCATCGCCTCAACCGCGTCACGCCGCCCAGCCAGCCGCTGGATCTCACGAGCGGGCTCGGGCGGGTGACCGACGGGATCGTCAGCGGCTTGTCCACCCAATCCGCCGCACTCACCGACCACGAATTCGACGCCGTCTCCGAACGGCTGGTGGATCTGGTCTGCATGCAGATTCTCGGCGACCCGGGGAGCTTACCCACCCAGCTCGCCCATGTGGCGGCGACCGCCCGTCGGCATATCCACAGCCATGCCGGAGATCCGAACCTCACCGGCACATCCGTCGCCGGTGCGCTCGGCTGGTCGCTGCGTCAAATTCAACTGGCATTCAGCACTGTCGGCACCACGCCCAGCGAAGTCATCCGGGAAGAACGCCTGCAATTGGCGCGCGACCGCCTGCGCAACCCCGCCTACCGGCATCGAAGCATCACCGATATCGCATCGGAGCTGGGCTTCGGTTCGACCAGCAGCTTCAGCAAGGCCTTCCGCCGACGCTTCGACACCACGCCGGGACAACTCCGCGAAGGACCGGCAGGCCACGGCCAACTCAGCCGCCCGGCGTCATCGCCGGACATCAGCCGATAAGCACGACCGCGCTATCGTCGCAGCGTGGACTCCCTGCGCCAGTTGCGGTACTTCGTCGCCGTCGCCGAAGAACTGCATTTCGGACGTGCGGCCGAGCGGCTGGGCATTGCGCAGCCGCCGCTGAGCCAGCGCATCCGCAAACTCGAGCAGGATCTCGGTGCGCGGCTGTTCGATCGGGACAGCCGACGGGTCGAACTGACCGAGGCGGGTCAGATCCTGCTCGCCGAATCCCGCGATCTGCTGGCCCGCTGGGATCGGGCACAGCGGCTGGTGGGTAAGGCGCATCGGGGTGAGATCGATGCGCTGCGGGTCGGGGTCCCGCCCGAGCTGGCCGGGCGGGTGCTGGCGGCGATCCTCACCGCCTGCGAAGGTCGCGACGTCCAGGTCGATCTGCAGGAGCTGACCACCGCGGAACAGATCCGGCTGCTCGCCGACCGCCAACTCGATGCCGGGCTGCTCCAGCATCCGGTCGATGTGGTCGGCCTCGAACTCGGCCCCGAAGTCGAGACACCGCTCGGCGTGGTACTGCCGCGCGACTCGCCGCTGGCCGTTCGCTCCTCGCTCACCCTGGCCGAGCTGGCCGGACTCGGTCTGGTGATCTTTCCGCGGGCCGCCGCGCCCGGACTCTACGATGCCACGCTGCGCACCTGCTGGGAGCACGGCTTCCGGCCCAGCCGGGTCCAGCACGCCCGCAACCCCGAATTCGTGCTCGGCATGGTGCTTTCCGGCCGCGGCGTCGCCTTCGACCAGGGCATGGTGGCGCAGAAGGAGCCCCGGGTCGTGTGGCGCCCGCTGACCGACACCTTGAGCTGGCGGCTCTCACTCGCCTGGCCCGCGGCGGCACCGCATCCCCTGGTGCACGAACTCGCCGACCTCATCGTCGAAGTAATTCAAGGCGACGGCGCGTCGCGGCCCGCACCCGCTCAGGAGGTGGCGCAGCGGCCGTGGAATGTCGTATTCGGCAGATCGTGACGGATGCGCTCGATCGCCAGCCGCGCGGCCTCGCCGATCGCATGATCGACATCGGGCAAGCGTTGCACGAGGGTATCGGCCCTGGTGAAAACCGCGACGGCATAGCGACTGCCGCCGGGATACTCCACCACGCCGATCTCATTGCGAATCGCGGGCAGTGAACCGGTCTTGCCCCACACCGACACCTCCGGCGGGAAGGCCGCGGCGAGCCGGTGCCAGTTGACCTGCTGTGCCATGAGTCCGCGCACCCACCGGCAGGCCTCGGGTGCGACGGCGCGATCCTGGCCGAGCAGGGTGAGCAGGCGGGTCATATCGCGCGGCGTGCTCGCGGTGGTGTGGTGCGGGTCCATGGCACGGGTGGCGAGCACTTCGGACACGCTCAGCGTCGGGAAGCGGCGCGCGAATTCGGCGGTATCGGGTGCGCCGATATCCGCGGCCATGGTCTGCACGACATACCTGGGCGAGCCGACGATCCGGGTGCGGGTCAGGCCCAATTCGCGGACCAGCGAGCGCACATTGTCCAGGCCGACGCGATCGAACAGCAGGTCGGCGGCGGTGTTATCGCTCACCGACAGTGCGAAGAACGCGGCATCGCGCAGGCTGAATTCGACATCGTCCAGACAGCCCGCGGTGCCGACGCCACCGAGCCGGTCCGCCGCGCTCGCCCGCACCCGGTCGGTCGGATCGAGCTGACCGGCCACGACCTGACGCGCGAACTCCAGTACCAGCGGCACCTTCACCACCGATGCCAGCACCACCGGTTCGTCGGCACCGAGCCCGGCCGCGCCCTCGCAATCGAAACATCGGGCATGCACCCAGCCGTGCACACCGACCTTACGGAAGATCTCCTCCACACTTGCCAAGCTTCCATACGGGAGCGATCCGAGTCATCTTGACTCTCCCGCCGATGGAGGGTTCAGGCTCGTCAGCGTCCGCATTCGATTGGGAGGACCACGATGAAACTCGACCTGGCCAAGAGTGATAAGCACTACTACGACGCCACCACGCAACCGCAGCTGCGCACCTTCGACACCTACGGCTACCTGACGGTCACCGGCTCGGGCGCACCCGGCGGCGAGGTGTACACCGAGGCGGTGCAGACGCTGTACCGAACCGCCTACGGCGCCAAGAAGCTCGCCAAGGCGGATGGACAGGATTTCGTGGTGCCCAAGCTGGAGGGCCAGTGGTGGGTGAATTCCGATGAGCCGCCGCTGTCGGTGCCGCGCGAACTGTGGCAGTGGAAGCTGATGATCCGAATGCCCGATACCGTGACCGCCGAGATGGTCTCGGGCGCGATATTCGAGCGGCTGACCGAGGGCGAAGCGATCCAGGTCATGCACATCGGACCGTATGCGACCGAGCCGGAGACGCTGGCTCGGATGGAGGCGTTCATGGCCGAGCAGAATTTGGTCATGAACGGCCGCCATCACGAGATCTACCTCTCGGATCCGCGCAAATCCCCCGACGCGAAGACCAGGACCATCCTGCGTCATCCCGTCCGCCGCGCCTGATCCGGCGATCGACCCGGCGACGCGAGCGCGGGCACAACGCCGAACGCGACGAAATCAGCTGCGCGGCAAGCGGTTACGCAATCAACATGCCCGCCCGAGATAACCGAGCAATCGGCGGTGCGCTGGCGCGTCGGCGGGCACGGCGACCTCCGCACCGAACATGCCCGGTTTGCGGAAGCCGTCGAGGCCGCCCATCGCGTGCATGGTGGTCAGCAGTTCGGCGCACAGCTCGTCGTCGGCGAGATCGGGGCGGTCGATGGCCACTGCGATATCGATACCGTGTGCGACGACCTCGGTCAGATGGATCATGGCGGCGGCCGGGCCGGACAGGTCGCCGAGTGAGAAGTGAACGGTGCCGGTCAGTGCGTCGGGTCGATGCCAGGCCGCGCGGTCGACCTCGGACGCCGCGGCGAAGGCGCCCTGCGGATCGATGCCGAGCCAGTCGTCATCGTGTCCGGCGCCCGCGTCGGTGCCGCTCACCTCGGCGGCGAACAGGTGCATACCGCCTACGGCATGGTTGAGCACGGCGTGCACATCCCACTCCGGACACGGCGTCGACGCCGCGAGCCGGTCGCCGTCGACGGCGGCGACCACGATCGCGCCCGTCATATCCAGAGCACGGTCGATCTGTCCGATCACATTGTCCATGGGCATCCTTCGCTCGAAGAGTTCGCAGAATGGGTAGCACGACGGGGTGACATCCAAACTCGATCCAACGCCGCCCGGATCACCGAATCCAGCACGGCTGGGACCCAAAAGTGTTGCGCTGCCGCACTTCCGGCGGATGTGTGGTCTTCGAAACCGAAATGTCAACCGGCCATGCCGAACTCCGGATGCCCACGCGAGGACATCGAACAGACTGCTGCCGACCGACGGTCCCGACCCGGCGGTCGGCAGCGGCCGAAACGCGTTATCCGAGCACCGGATAGTTGGCGCGGATCACCGACCGCGGATCGCGCGCACGCTTGATCTCCCGCAACCGCGCGAGCGTGCTCTCATCGAACGCCGCGGCGGCCGTCTCCTCCGGCGTGAGGAACGTGTACGGCTTGCGGCCGCTGATATGCGCGCCGATCGCATCGACGATCTCGGCCCGTCGGGCGGTGACCGCGGCCGTCAGATGCGGCAGTCCGAGACCGAGTGCGTAGAGCAGATACGGCTCGGTGACCGGACCGCGCGCACCGCCGTCGGTGGCCGCCCTGGCCAGTGCGCCACCGAGACGGCGGATCTGGATATCGACCAGTGGGGCAACGGGTTCGTCGAGCAGGGTTTTCACCACCGCATCGCCCAGGTCGGTGAGCAGTTCACCGCGCGAGAGGGACGGGCTCGGATCGGTCGGCTCTGCGGTGATATCGCCGAGATTCGCCACCGACAGCGCACCACGCTTATCGGCGATCGGCCCCTCGATCGCGTCCAACCGAGCGAGCAGCGACCGGCCTGCCTCCGCGTCGCCCAGGTAGGCGACATCCAGCGCGACCATCGGCGGCGCATCCGGGAACTGGAACCGGTGGAACCACACCGACAGTTCGTCCGGTGCATCCGCGGTGATCTCCTGGAACGCTTCGAAGACCTCGGCCGTGCGCGCACCGTGCCACATCACTCGCCCGCCATAGAGCGCGGGGGCCGGGAAGAGGTCGAACTCGAGTGCGGTCACCACCGCGAAATCACCGCCGCCACCACGCAATGCCCAGAACAGCTCCGGATCGTCGACGGCGCTCACCCGGGTCTGGATGCCCTCGGCATCGACGATCTCGAAGGCGCGCACCGCATCCGAAGCCCAGCCGTACTTACGGCTGAACCAGCTCAGCCCGCCGCCGAGGGTGTATCCGGTCACACCGACCACCGGATTGCTGCCCGCCAGTCCGGTCAGCCCGTGCACTGCGGCCGCGGCCTGCACCGCGCCCCAGTTCACACCGGCACCGACCTTCGCCACCCGCCGATCGGCATCGATCTCGATGCTGTCCAGTCCGCCGGTACGCAGCAGAATCGCGTCCTCGATCGCACCCGAGGCTCCGTGTCCGGTCGGCTGCGCGATCACCGGCACCCCGGTCCGGCGCGCATGGGCAACCACAGCGGCGACGTCCCGCGCGTCGGCTGCCCGCACCACCGCGGCAACCGGCTGGGTGACCGTGGTGGTCCACGGCCGCGCCGCCGCATCGAAGCCGTGCTCGCCCGGTACCAGCACCCGGCCGGTCAGGGCAGCGCGCAGATCCTCGAATGTCATTGGTATTTCCTCACTTCGCAGCCGTGCCCGAAAGCACCTGCGGCCCGTCGATCGGGCCGCGACTACCCCATAGACGAAATACGGCCCGCAAACGTAACATCGGCCGCCCGAATTCCTCGGGCGGCCGGTGTCGCAGCGGGCGCTATCAGGTCTTATCGGGCCGATCGCCCGAGTCGCCATTGCTCTCCTCGAGCCGGGTGATGCCCGGCTCGGTGCCCTCATCGGCCTCCTGATCCGGCTCCGGATGGTCGGGCTCGAAGGTCGTGGGCAGACCCTTGATATGCCGGTTCATCGATCGCACCAACAGCACGGTCCCGGCGAGCAGCACCAGAATGATCACCAGACCCAGCGGCGACGCCTTGCCGAACTCCGGTCCGGTCGGTGTGCCGGGCGCTTGGGCGAGCAGAGCCAACATCACCGGTGCTCGTCTTCGATACCGGCGAACAGGTCGGTCTCCGGGAGCGAGCTCGACACCCGGGACTTGGCCAGTTCGAACTCCTCGGTCGGCCACAGCCGCTGCTGCATCTCCATCGGAATCGCGAAGAACGCGCCGTTGGGATCGATCTGGGTGGCGTGGGCGCGCAGGGCGTCGTCACGCTGCGGAAAGTATTTGGCGCATTCGATCTGCGTGGTCACCCGGGTCATTCCGTCCGGGCGGCCCTGCCGGTAGGTGCGCATCCGCTCCAGCCACTCCTGCAGTGGGAACGGCTCGCCGATCCGCTCGTACTCCGCGGCGAAGACATCCAGGCGCGCCATGGTGAAGCCGTGGTCGTAATAGATCTTCAGCGGCTGCCATGGCTCGCCCGCGTCCGGGAACCGCTCCGGATCGCCCGCCGCCTCGAATGCGGCCATCGACACCTCGTGGCAGCGGATGTGATCCGGATGCGGGTAGCCGCCGTTTTCGTCATAGGTGGTCATCACATGCGGTTTGAACTCGCGCACCACCCGGACCAGCGCCTCGACCGCCTCTTCCAACGGGACCAGCGCGAAGCTACCCTCCGGCAGTGGCGGCGGCGGATCGCCCTCGGGCAGGCCGGAGTCGACGAAACCGAGCCAGGTCTGCCGCACCCCGAGTGCGGCGGCCGCGGCATCCATCTCCTCGCGCCGGATCTCATCGATCCGCTCCAGCACCCCCGGGGTATCCATCGCGGGATTGAGGATGCTGCCGCGTTCGCCGCCGGTCAGCGTGACGATGAGGACGTCATGGCCCTCGTCGGCATAGCGCGCGGTCGTCGCAGCACCCTTGCTGGATTCGTCGTCGGGATGGGCATGAACCGCCATGAGGCGAAAGCCACTCACGTCTCGTCCACCTCAGAACTCACCGTCATACCTCGTATCTCCGCCGCCGGGGTCCGATCTGCTGTCCCTATAGTTCCATTCGACAGACTTTTGTTCCGACGTACCCCCCGGGAGCGATACACCATGAGTGATACGCCCGGTGCCGCCGCTTCGGCGCCCGCCGACCGACGTGCCGACCGGTACGGTACGACGCCACGCCCGAGGCGCCGCTGGATTCCTTTTGCACTCGGCGCGGTCGTACTCGCCGCGGGTCTCGTGGTCGCATATATCGGTTTCCAGAAGTACGGCCCGAACGATATCGACGCCGAACAGCTCGGCTACACCGTCGTCGACGATTCCACGATCTCGGTGCACCTCAAGGTCACCCGCAAGGATCCGCAGCGGCCGGTGGTGTGTTTCGTGCGCGCGATGGCCAGGGACGGGTCCGAATTGGGCCGCCGCGAGGTGCTGATCGAGCCGTCCGGCAGCGGCACCATCGAGCTGACGACCATTGTGCGTGCCTCCGAGCGGCCGGTCTCGAGCAGCATCTACGGCTGCAGCGATGACGTCCCGAAGTACCTTCGGGCGGGCTGATCCCGGGCGGTACCCCATCACGGCATCCGCAAAACGAACGCCGACCTGCATGTTTGCGATTCATGCTAAAATGGCGTGATACACGGTTCCGGGGCACGGAGCCGTGTTTGCTGCATTGGCGGCCAGCGCTGTCAGTTCCGGGTGTGTGAGTTCGCCGGACCTGAGGCCTGTCGGGGTTCGATGAACTTCCCCAGGATGGCACTAGCCGTCGGCTGGTGCGTGCCCGCCCCCTGTGGGCACTGCAGCGGATCAGGGAGCCCGGTCTCGGCCGGGAACAACTACTAGGGAGTGATCGAGATGACTGAGACGCAAGTGACTTGGCTGACCCCGGAGTCGCACGACAGGCTCAAGGGTGAACTCGACGCGCTCATCGCTAATCGTCCGGTCATCGCTGCTGAGATCAACGAACGCCGCGAAGAGGGCGACCTCAAGGAAAACGGCGGATACCACGCCGCGCGCGAGGAGCAGGGTCAGCAGGAGGCGCGCATCCGGCAGCTGCAGGAGCTGCTGAACAACGCCAAGGTCGGCGTTGCGCCCACCAAGTCCGGCGTCGCACTGCCGGGTTCGGTCGTCAAGGTCTATTACGACGGCGACGAGTCCGACACGGAGACCTTCCTCATCGCGACCCGCGAAGAGGGCCTCAACGATTCCAAGCTCGAGACCTACTCGCCGAATTCGCCGCTCGGCGGCGCGCTCATCGACGCGAAGGTCGGCGACACCCGTGAGTACACGCTGCCCAATGGCAAGACCATGAAGGTGACGCTGGTCAGCGCGGAGCCCTACCACAGCTGATCGGGGGTCGGGACCGGCTCGGCCGGAGCATCTCGACACCGGTCCCGAAACGAACGGCCGCATCCGGGAGATCCGGATGCGGCCGCCGTTCGGGATATGCATACCTAGTTCGCCAGCGCCTGTTCGATATCGGCCAGCAGGTCGCTGACGTCCTCGATGCCGACCGAGAGCCGCACCAGATCGTCCGGCACCTCGAGCTGCGAGCCAGCGGTGGAGGCGTGTGTCATCGCGGCCGGGTGTTCGATCAGCGATTCCACGCCGCCGAGCGATTCGGCGAGGGTGAAGATCTTGGTGCGCGAGCAGAACTCGTGTGCCGCGTCCTTGCCGCCGTTGAGCCGGACCGAGATCATGCCGCCGAAGCGCTTCATCTGCTTATCGGCGATGAAGTGGCCGGGATGTTCGGCCAGGCCGGGGTAGATGACCCGCGAAATCGCCGGATGCCTTGTCAGGAATTCGGCGATGGTCTCGGCATTGTCGCAGTGCCGATCCATCCGCACCGCGAGAGTTTTGGTGCCGCGCAGGGTGAGGAAGGCGTCGAACGGACCGGGCACGGCGCCCGCGCCGTTCTGCAGGAAGGCGAATGCCGCGTCGAGCTCCGGATCATTGGTGATCAGCGCGCCGCCGACGACATCGGAGTGCCCGCCCAGATACTTGGTGGTCGAATGGGTGACGATATCGGCGCCGAGCAGCAGCGGCTGCTGCAAATACGGCGTGGCAAAGGTGTTGTCCACCACCAGTTTCGCGCCCGCGGTATGCGCGATATCGGCGAGCGCCGGGATATCGCCGATGCTCAGCAGCGGGTTGGTCGGGGTCTCGATCCAGATCAGCTTGGTATTCGGCCGGATCGCGGCGCGCATTTCGTCGACGTTGAACACATGGGCGGGCGAATGTTCGATGCCCCACTGGCTGAAGACCTTATCGATCAGCCGGAAGGTGCCACCGTAGGCGTCATCCGGGATGACGATGTGGTCGCCGGGACGCAGCGTCGCCCGCAGCGCACAGTCGGTGGCGGCCATACCGGAGGCGAATGCCCGTCCATAGCGGCCCGATTCGAGCGCGGCGAGGTTCGCTTCCAGCGCGGTCCTGGTCGGGTTGCCGGTGCGGCCGTATTCGTAGCCGTCGCGCAGCCCGCCCACCCCGTCCTGGGCGAACGTCGAACTCGCGTAGATGGGCACGTTCACCGCACCGGTCCGGGCTTCGGGGTCGTATCCGGCATGCACGGCTCTGGTGGAGAATCCCAGCTCACTCATGGGGTCAGCCTAGCGTCGGGCGATCGGCGGGCTATCGGCCGGATCAGCGTTGTGCACCGATCCGGGGTTTCGGCGCGGGTGCGGCGGTAGGTTGAGCTCATGCTCAGCGTTGATGAACTGTTCGCGATCGATGCCCTGTTGACCGAGGACGAGCGCGAGATCCGCGATACCGTCCGCACGTTCGCCAACCAGCGGTTGCGACCGCATATCGCGGACTGGTTCGAGGCGGGAACGTTCCCGGCCCGCGAGATCGCGCCGGAACTCGGCAATATCGGATTGCTCGGCATGCACTTGGACGGCTACGGCTGCGCTGGCCTTTCGGCGACCGCGTACGGTCTGGCCTGCCAGGAGCTCGAGGCGGTCGATTCGGGCGTGCGCAGCATGGTCTCGGTGCAGGGCTCGCTGGCCATGACCGCGATCCACAAATACGGCTCCGAAGAGCAGAAAGAGCGCTGGCTGCCCGATATGGCGGCGGGGCGCGCACTCGGCTGTTTCGGCCTGACCGAACCGGACTTCGGCTCCAATCCGGGCGGCATGCGGACCAGGGCCAAGCGCGACGGCACCGACTGGGTGCTCAATGGCTCGAAGATGTGGATCACCAATGGCTCGGTGGCCGATATCGCGGTGGTGTGGGCACAGACCGAGGATGAGGGCAAACAGGTGGTGCGCGGATTCCTGGTACCCGCGGGCACGCCGGGATTCACCGCCCGCGAAATGCATCACAAACTCTCACTGCGCGCCTCGGTGACCGCGGAACTGGACCTCGACGACGTGCGCCTGCCCGCGGACGCGGTCCTCCCGCAATCCCGCGGACTGAGCTCCCCCCTCGGCTGCCTGAGCGAGGCCCGTTTCGGCATCATCTTCGGCGCACTGGGCGCCGCCCGCGACTGCCTGGCCGCAACCATCGAATACGCGCGAACCAGAGAAGTCTTCGACAAACCCCTGGCCGCCTACCAACTCACCCAGGCCAAGCTCGCCGATATGGCCCTCGAATACGGCAAGGGCCAACTACTCGCACTACAGATCAGCCGACTGAAGGACACCGGCAAGGTCCTCCCCGAACAGATCAGCGCAGGCAAACTGAACAGCACAAGAGAAGCCATCGCCATCGCCCGCGAATGCCGCACCATCCTCGGCGCCAACGGCATCACCCTCGACTACCCAGTCCTCCGCCACGCCAACAACCTAGAATCCGTCCTCACCTACGAAGGCACCGCCGAAGTACACCAACTAGTCCTAGGCAAATCCCTCACCAACTCCAACGCCTTCCGCTAAACCGACGAGAATGCGCTGATGCAGAGCGCTCTCGGCGTTTGCCTGCATCAGCGCATGGTGATCATTTGTCCACATCCTGGGGGTGTCGGCGGCTGGCGGGGCATGGGGTGGCGGTGGGCGTGGGGGTGGGGGTGGTAGTGCGAATCATGGTGGGGAAGTGGCGAATTCGGCGTATTGCGGACTGGTCGGCACATTTCACAGCGGCGCTCGCACCAAGTTGAGAACATTGTTACTACCTGTCATCGCTGTGCCATCTTCATGTCACCGATTCGCCAAGGCGGATAGCGAAGCTGTAACGGCACTCGGTTTCGGGAAGGCCTCACAGCATCGGAGCCGTACAGCGTCCCGGATCAACGCGGCGAATCCGAGTGCACCGACCGCTTATTCGGAGGTGCACCATGTTCATGCCGTCGTCAGATCTGGGGGCCCATAATGTTCGTCCGTGACCGCGCGCCGATCATCGAGGGCGCGAAAATGCTTCCGGACCAACGAGAATTGATCGGCGCATTCGGCGGGCATCCGCCCGAACCGGGTTCGGAACATCCGCTTGTTCCGCTGGCGCGCGTGCTCGCGGATCTGCACAGGAGGCGGCACGACGATCCGCTCGGCACCGCCGGAATCGATTGCCGCCGAGCCGAACTCGTCTCGGCTATCGACACCTGGGTGATCACCCGGGTGCCGCAGCGGCGATCGACGGCACATATCCGGGCCGAATCCATCGGCGCGACATTGGATCGGATGGCCGCCGCCTACACCCACGCCAGCCATCTGCTGCACACCGCCGAAAAGGTCTCCGACGATCGCGTACACGCCGCCTGGTACCGCCTTGCGCTGCTCGCCGACCAGTGGAGCGACCTCATCATCGGTGCCGCACAAGATAATCCGCGCACGCGTCGATCCGCATAGCAACCGAGTACCGGCGACATCCGCTGGACATCGAGAGCAGGTGCAGGCTCTGGTGGCCGACGTCCCATGCCCTCGGCCGTGGCCGCAACCGCTCCCGTGTTCATGACGCGGTTCCGTCCGGTACCGCTGTGTGTGGCCGCCATCCTGTTGATCGGCATCGCCTTGGGCACAGTGGGTTTCGCGCAGAACCTGTGGTGGTTCGCGCTCGGCAATGCCGTATTGATCTGGGCCGATGTGCTGGCCAGCATCGTGGCCAGCAAGGCGTTGATGCCGCAGGGTGATGCCGGGAACAGACCTGACAGCACCAGATCTACGAACAGCGCCGAGCCGAACAGTGCCACGGCAACGGCCGAAAACCCGCCCGCCGACCTGTGCCCGGCCAATGCCACGGATCCGTCACGTCAACGACCGACGGGCGGCTCAGTGGCGACCGAGCCAGGTGAATTCAGCTGGATCAGGTGCTGAGGAACCCGAGCAGATCGTGCCGGGTGATCACGCCTACCGGCTTGCCGTCCTCGACCACCATCAACGCGTCGGTATCCGACAGTGCCTTGGTCGCGGCCGAAATGGGTTCGCCCGAACCGATCAGCGGGAACGACGGACTCATATGCTGGGCCACCGAATCCGTCAGATGCGCACGGCCTTCGAAGACCGCGGAGAGCAGATTGCGCTCGGTGACACTGCCCGCGACCTCACCGGCCATGACCGGCGGTTCGGCGCCGACGACCGGCATCTGCGAAACCCCGTATTCGCGCAGGATCTCGATCGCATCGCGCAGGGTCTCCGACGGATGGGTGTGCACCAGATCGGGCAGCGCGCCCGACTTGCCGCGCAGCACATCACCGACCAGCGGTTCCGCGGTGCCGTCCAGACGGTCGCGCAGGAAGCCGTAGGAGCTCATCCACTGGTCGTTGAAGATCTTGGACAGATAGCCGCGGCCGCCGTCGGGCAGCAATACGACCACCAGCGCATCGGGATCGCGGCGCGCGACCTCGATGGCCGCGACCACCGCCATACCGCAGGAGCCGCCGACCAGCAGACCCTCCTCGCGCGCGAGGCGACGGGTCATATCGAAGGAGTCGGCGTCGGAGACGGCGATGATCTCGTCGGGCACGGCCGGGTCGTAGGCCGAGGGCCAGAAGTCCTCGCCGACGCCCTCGACCAGATACGGCCGACCGGTGCCACCGGAGTACACCGAGCCCTCCGGATCCGCGCCGATGATCTTCACCTTGCCGCCGGACACCTCCTTCAGGTACCGGCCGGTGCCGGTAATGGTGCCGCCGGTGCCGACGCCCGCGACGAAGTGGGTGACCTTGCCGTCGGTATCGCGCCAGACCTCCGGGCCGGTGGTCTCGTAGTGGCTGTCCGGGCCGCCCGGATTGGAGTACTGGTCCGGCTTCCACGCACCGGCGATCTCGCGGACCAGCCGATCGGAGACGCTGTAGTAGCTGTCCGGGTGGTCCGGCGGCACCGCGGTCGGGCACACCACCACCTCGGCGCCGTATGCGCGCAGCACATTGCGCTTATCCTCGCTGACCTTGTCCGGGCAGACGAATACGCACTTGTAGCCGCGCTGCTGCGCGACCAGCGCGAGCCCGACACCGGTATTACCCGAGGTCGGCTCGACAATGGTGCCGCCCGGCCGCAGGGCACCGGAGGCCTCGGCCGCCTCGATCATCTTCACCGCGATGCGGTCCTTGGCGCTGCCGCCCGGATTCAGATATTCGATCTTGGCCGCGACGACACCAGCGTTGGGCCCCACCACCGAGTTCAACCGAACCAGCGGCGTATTGCCGATGAGGTCAACGACATGATCAGCGATGCGCATGCCCCCTATCGTTGCAGAAGGACTTCCAGGGCGTTCGCGACGGTCCCGGAGGCGGACGCGCAGCGTACGGCGCGTCGGGCAACCGCGAGTGTCACAAATCCGACTCCGCGGTCTGCACAGCGGACCCGCCGGCAGCAGCACAGCGAAACCGCGCAGGGCACCACGACCGGTCCCGCAGCCTTCACAACGGGGCCCGCAGGCGCGACGTATCCGCCGCAGAGCACCGTCACAGGTCAGCCCCGACGGCGGTCGAGAAAGCAGCACAACGAACGTCGCACAGATCCCTCCCACGGCCTTCGCAACAGACACGCTGGCGGACGCACAGCACAACACGCAGTGCACCGCGAATGTCGCGGATCCGACACTGTGAGTTCGCGCACGTCGCCTCGGACGGTTTTGCGTGACAAATGCACCTGAAGCCGATCACTTGCCTAGGATCGCGACCATGAGGCAGCCGAACATTGCTCGCGCCGCAACAGTTCTCGCCGGAGCGGCACTCGCCGCGGGAGTTGGCGCGGCGCAAGCCGATGCCGCGACCGTCGAATTCCCGCAGGTGCCAACGCTGGCCCGCGGCGGCGTCTGCTGGACGAGCATCCGCACCTGGGCCGATACCAGTTCGGAGTGGCCGGGCCGGGCCATTCTCAATGTGCGCGCGAATCCGGCGGCCGGTCTGGGCCCCGGCGACTATCCGCTGGCCCCGCTGTGCGAGGTCCGCACCACCGTCGCGTGGCGCAATCTGAGCACCGGCGCGACCGGTGTCTACGAGAACAACGTGGTCACCGGCCTCTACGGCAGCATTCAGTACGCACTGTTCCAGGACACCGGTCCGGGGCACGTCGAGGTCACCGTCACCACCGACACCGCGAGCGTCCCGGCGCACGGCACCTTCGACGTGCCAGCCTGATCCCGCTGGCCGGGACTTGATCGCCGCGCCGAAGTGGCAGTCCGGCGTGCGGTTGCCCGCCACGCGGCGACGGGCACCGATACGGTGCCGGAGCCGCATATCGGATGAGCAGAACGGCGCAGTTCGACCGACCGCAGGCCGCCGATCAACACGTACTATTTCTAGTCGTGGCACCTCGAATCAGTTGGCGGACAGCCGCGGTGACGGGTATGGCTACCGTGCTGGCCGGATCCAGTGCGGGCACCGCGTCCTGGGCCGCGTATCGACTTCTCATGGCGCAGGCGGGAGCAGCGCGCGGTCTGATCGGGCGCGATACCACCAAACCGCCCGAGGCCGACGGTATCTATTCGGCCGGATGCGACGTCCCTGAGCCGTGGCGTCCCGGTCGGCCGGTCGACGTCCACCTGATGGTCTTCGGCGACTCCACCGCCGCGGGCGTGGGCTGCGTCACCGCCGAAGAGGTACCGGGGGTGCGCATCGCCCGCGGGCTGGCCGAGGCCACCGGCATGCGGATCCGGTTGAGCACCAAGGCGATCTCCGGCGCGACTTCGAAGGGGCTGGCCGGACAGGTCGACGCCATGTTCGTCGCGGGGCCGCCGCCGGATGCCGCGGTCATCTTCATCGGCGCGAACGACATCACCAAGAAGCATTCGATATCCGCATCGGCGCGCAGGTTGGGCGTGGCCGTCGCGCGGCTGCATGCGGCCGGAAGCGTCGTTGTTGTCGGCACCTGTCCGGATCTGGGCACCGTCGGCGCCATTCCGCAGCCGCTGCGCACCATCGTGCACAACTGGAGCGTCCGGCTGGCCAAGGCACAATTCGCGGTCACCCACACCGCGGGTGGCAGCCCCGTGCCGATGGGCGATCTCGGGCCGGAATTCCTCACCGCGCCGGACCGGCTCTTCGCCGACGACGGCTTCCATCCTTCTGCCGACGGCTACGCATTGGCCGCCGCGCATCTGTTGCCGATCCTGGTGACGGCACTCGCCCAGCGGCGCTCGGAATCGCCTCAGGCCTGCTCTGCCGAACGCCGCGGCATCACCGCCCGGCTGCGCGGACTCATCGAATCACCGGGGTGGCGGATGTCCCGCTCAGCGGATTCGGTACACATAGAGGTGCCAGTACAAAACTGAGCAGAGAGTACATAAGGAGCCCTCATGCCTGAGGCAGTTATCGTTTCGACCGCCCGCTCCCCCATCGGCCGGGCAGCCAAGGGTTCGCTGGTCGATATGCGGCCCGACGATCTGACCACCCAGATCGTGCGCGCGGCGCTCGACAAGGTGCCGGCTCTGGATCCAGCCCAGATCGACGACTTGATCCTCGGCTGCGGCTCCCCCGGTGGCGAGCAGGGCTTCAATATCGCCCGCATCGTCGCGGTGCAGCTGGGCTACGACTTCGTGCCCGGCACCACCGTGCACCGCTACTGCGCCTCGTCGCTGCAGTCCACCCGGATGGCCTTCCACGCCATCAAGGCGGGCGAGGGCGATGTGTTCATCTCCGCCGGTGTGGAGACGGTGTCCCGCTACAAGAACGGCTCCGCCGACAGCTGGCCGAACACCAAGAACTCGCTGTTCGCCGAGGCCGAGGCCCGCACCGCGAAGACCGCCGAGGGCGGCGCCGGCATCTGGCACGACCCGCGCGAGGACGGCCTGATCCCGGACGCCTACATCGCCATGGGCCAGACCGCCGAGAATGTCGCGTCGTTCACCGGCATCACCCGCGAGGAGCAGGATCGCTGGGGCGTGCGCTCGCAGAACCGCGCGGAGGAGGCCATCAAGGCGGGCTTCTTCGAGCGCGAGATCACCCCGATCACGCTGCCCAACGGCACCGTGATCTCGAAGGACGACGGCCCGCGCGCCGGAGTCACCTACGAGGCGGTCAGCCAGCTGAAGCCGGTGTTCCGTCCGGACGGCACCGTCACCGCCGGTAACTGCTGCCCGCTCAACGACGGTGCGGCCGCGCTGGTCATCATGAGTGACACCAAGGCCAAGGAACTCGGCCTCACCCCGCTGGCGCGCATCGTGTCCACCGGCGTGTCCGGTCTGTCCCCCGAGATCATGGGCCTGGGCCCGATCGAGGCGGTCAAGCGGGCGCTCGCGCTGGCGGGCAAGTCCGTCGACGATATCGACCTGTTCGAGATCAACGAGGCCTTCGCGGTGCAGGTGCTCGGCTCGGCTCGCGCGCTGAAGATCGACGAGGACAAGCTGAACGTCTCCGGCGGCGCGATCGCGCTCGGCCACCCGTTCGGTATGACCGGCGCCCGCATCACCACCACGCTGCTCAACAACCTGCAGACCTACGACAAGCAGTTCGGTGTGGAGACCATGTGCGTCGGCGGCGGCCAGGGCATGGCGATGGTCATCGAGCGCCTGAGCTGATCGGGTAACTCGCCAAATCGCTTCAGCGGCTCCCCATCCCGATGGATGGGGAGCCGTTGGCGTATCAGGGCTGCTGCTCGCCGTGGTATCGATCGGCCCGGAGAATCCGCGTCCGCTCGCGGACGTCACAGTGCGCACCCGGGTTTCGACTTCTCAGCGAACACGCCAGGATTCCCTGCCCGCTGTTGTAGATGGTTCCAGTCATCATCGCGACGGGGCTCGGGATCGCCGCCTGATCCACACAAGCTCCCCCGATCAGCGAGAACGGCCCCAGTGGCCTGGAATACCAAGGCAACTGGGGCCGTATCGTCAGCGCCGGACCCGGGTGGCCGGATCAGTCGCGTTATTGAAGTACCGGATCAGTCGTTGTTGAAGTAGCTGAGCAGGCGCAGGATTTCGGTGTAGAGCCAGACCAGGGTGACGGTCAGGCCGAGGGCCACACCCCAGGCGGCCTTCTCCGGAGCCTGGGCGCGGATCAACTGGTCGGCGGCGTCGAAGTCGAGCAGGAAGTTGAATGCGGCGACCGCGATGACGACCAGGCTGAAGACAATGGCCAGCGGGCCGCCGTCACGCAGGCCGAGGCCGCCGTCGATGAAGAAGCTGGCGATCACATTGCCGAGGATGAGCACCAGGATGCCGAACATCGCGCCGACGACCATGCGTGTCAAGCGCGGGGTGACCCGGATCGCGCCGGTTTTGTAGACCACCAGCATGCCCGCGAAGACACCGAAGGTGCCCAGCACGGCCTGCGCGATCATCCCGCTGCCGCCGGCGCCGCCGAATTCGATATTGCTGAACATGAACGACAGCGCGCCGACGAACAGACCCTCGAAGACCGCGTACGACAGCACGACGACCGGGTTGTCCATCTTCCTTGCGAAGGTCGCGACCAGCACCAGCACGAAACCGATCAGACCGCCGCCGATGACGAATAGCGGGGCCAGCGCGGTATTGGCATTGGTGAGGCCGTAGGACACGATCGCCGACAGCGCGAGCACACCGAGGGTGATGGCGGTCTTGGTGACCACATCGTCGATGGTCATGGCCCGCGTGGTCGGGGCCTGCTGGTACGGCTGCTGATACTGGGGGTACTGCGGGTATTGGCCGTACTGCTGGCCCATCTGGCCCGCGCCCGTCACCCCTGACCCGAAGTTGGCATAGCCACCGCCCTCTTGCCGAGGAAGTTGACGGAATACCGGATTGCTAGTGGTGCGCACCGTGAATGCCTTTCTGGAGTCGTGGTCCACGTCGCCGTGGCCGATCGCCAGCGCCTACTTGCCGGTCGCTCGAAGATCGGTCCCGAGCCGTGTCTATCGAGCCGGTCGCTCGATATCCAACTAGGTTGTCCAACGTGTATCGGCCCGCTCGAGTTCCCGAGCAACCCTTCGGTACGGACAAATCGGACTCTACTATCGCTGGACGTCACGCAGTCCACGCACGGATCGCGTGACCGTGAATTTCCGATTGCGGCCGATCACCTCGGTCTGGCCCACCATGCGCTGGACCACACCGCGATAGTTCAAATGTGAGTTGTACACCGTCCACAGCTCACCGCCGGGCCGCAATACCCGTCCGGTCTCGGCGAACATCTTGATCGCCGATCCGGTGTGCACGGCCGCGCCGACGTGGAACGGCGGATTGCAGAGCACCAGATCGGCGCTATTGTCCGCGGCCGCGGACATGGCATCGTCGCGCACCACCGTCACCCGATCGGCGACCCGATTGACCTCGGCGGTCGCCCGCGCCGAGGCCACCGCGGCCGCCGACTGATCGGTGCCGACGACGCGGATGCCGGGCCGCGCCTTGGCCAGTGCGACGGCCAGAATGCCGGTGCCGCAACCGAGATCGATGGCATCGCGGGCATCGGGTTTCATCCACTTGAGGTGCTGCAACAGGAACCGGGTTCCGATATCCAATTTGGCGCCGGAGAACGCGGCGCCGTGCGCGACCACATCGATATCGATATCGTCGATCCGCTCGCGGACCGGAAATGGCGGCGCGGCAACGGGTTTCGGACCGCTCACCAAGAGCGTGCGCGACTTCTGCCGCCCCCGGCTCGCACGCACCTCCGAGAACGATTCGGCCAGTACGTCGTTCATGGATTTGGTGAGGTATTTATCGCGCCCGCCCGCGACAACGACCACCCCGGGGTCCGCGTAGCGGGCGATGGCATCGGCGACCTCGGCCAGTCCGGCGAGCATGCGCGGCAGGCGCAGCAGGACGACCTCGGCATCGGCGAGCAACTCTTCGGAAAGCGCGTACGCGGTATAGCGATCCGTGCGGCCGAGCGCGCGGGCGTTGTTGGCCAGCGCGAGTTCGCCGGTGAGCAGATCCTGATGGACCCGGACAGCGCTCAGATCGTGCCCGGCGATCGCGCCGAGGGTGAGCGCACCGTAGGCGTCGCCGATCACCGTGATCCGGCCGCAGCCAGCGGCATCGATGACGTCCGCGGCCACGTCGAGGATCAGCCGGTCGGCGGCATCGACGGCATAGAGGTTGCGCGCCTCCACATCCGGGTACCGCCGCAATCGGCCAAGTACATCCTCGACATCTTCCACACCTCAAGTGTGCTAGATCGTTGCCGATACATCGCGTCCGACCCGGCATATCGGCGACACCCCGCTGGCTGACACCGGGATGTGGCAAATCCCGGGCAGCGCAGGCGCGGGCCAATACCATCAGCCACATGCGTAACAGGATGGTGCTGATGGCCGCCGCCGCGGCGATGGTGCTCGTCGGCTGCGGCGACGGTGGATCCGGCCCGAACACCACGACCGCGCCGACCACGACCGGCACATTCACCGACGCGCCAGAGGGCGCACCGCGCGATGCCATGCCCAAGCGCGGTGCCCCGTCCAATGGCGCGGGCGTGACCGTGTCCGACCTGCGGATCGGACATCATCCCGGATTCGACCGCGTGGTCTACGAATTCGGCGGCGCTGGCACACCCGGCTGGATCGTGCAGTACACCGAGCAGGCCATCGAGGACGGCAGCGGCAAGGTCATCGATGTCGCGGGCCGTTCGATTCTGGAGGTCCAGATCACGGGTTCGGCCTATCCGTTCGACAGCGGTGTGACGCCGTACTCCGGTCCCGATCCGGCCACCGACCCCAGCGCACCCGCGGTCGCGGGCGTCTACCGGACCACCGTCTTCGAGGGCACCACCCAATCGTTCATCGGGGTCAACGCCGATCGCCCGAACTTCGCGGTCAGCACGCTGACGAATCCCACCCGGCTGGTGATCGATATCGCGACCGCATAGCCGGTGTCGATACGGCCAGGGGGTATCAAAGATCGCCCGTCCGGGCCGCTCTAGAATGACGGCGTGGTCGAACAGCACCTGTCTCCGCGCGCCACCGGACTCGTCCGGGCGCTCGGTGTGCTGGTGCTGCTCGCGGGGATCGTGGGCATGCACGCAGGGGTTTTCACCGTCGCCACGCCCGCCGACCACCACCACGGCACGATGACAATGGCGATGCCCGCCGAGCACGACGCGACCACCGGATCGGACTGCACCGACGACGGTTGCGGCAACGCACACGGCGGCATGCACGCGTGCGTCTTCATCCTGACGGTCGTGGCACTGGCTCTGATGCTCGTCCTGCTCTACTGGATCACCCTCGATCGACCGGGTGGCGGTGTGTCGAAACCGCGCCAGTGGCGGCCGATGCGCGAACGCGCACCACCGTGGACCGTGCTGTCCCTGGCCGAATTGTCGATTCTGCGGATCTGACAGGCCCACCGCGCCCGCAACCACGGTCGCGCCTTCTGCCTGTCCGAAACCGTTTATTCGCCATTCCTCAGGAGCACAGACATGTTCATCACCGGTAACCGAATCACCCTTGCCATTGCCGTAACCAGCACCGCCGCAGCGCTTTTCGCCGCGGGCTGTAGCAATGGCGAATCGCCGAGCGCGGACCACGGCTCGTCGTCGAGCCAGGCCAGCTCCGGAACGCCCGCCGCCCGAACCGATTTCAATGACGCCGACGTGACCTTCCTGCAGATGATGTACCCGCATCACGCGCAGGCGGTCGAGATGGCGCGGCTGGTCCCGAGCCGCACCCAGAACGAGCAGGTGCGCGCGCTCGCCGCGAATATCGAGCAGGCACAGTCCCCCGAAATGGAGCAGATCACCAAGTTGCTCGAGAGCTTCGGCAAGCCCGCGCCGAGCAGCACCGGACACGGCGGACACGGCATGGAGATGCCCGGTATGACCAGCACCATGCACATGCCCGGCATGACCACCATGCCCGGTATGACCACCATGCCCAGCACCTCGGCAATGCCGGGCATCATGTCGAACGAGCAGATGAACGCGCTGGCGGCGGCATCGGGAGCCGACTTCGACCGGCAGTGGATGGAACTGATGATCGAGCACCACACCGGCGCGATCACCATGGCGAACACCGAACTCGCCAACGGCGTCAACCCGGATGCGAAGGCACTCGCCACCGCGATCGTTGCGGCCCAGCGGGCCGAAATCGACACCATGCGCGGCCTGCTCGGCCAGCGCTGATCCATCGCAACCGGAGCACACCGGGACCGGCGGGTCCCGGTGCGCTCCGGTTCTGACCACTCTGACCTGCATCATCGGGTCCGCTGGATATCAGTTGGTCATCGATCTGGCCGCGCTCGGCTGACGTCGGCGGGCGCGAACAAGTACGGTCGTTACGTCCGGCCTCCTTCGTGCCTCCAGCGGCCGGGTGTTCGGAGGGGAGAGAGGGGAAACAAACATGCGACGTCTAGAACGTGCGGGCCTCGTCGCCGCCGCGGCCGCGACCGCCGCGGGTGTCCTGACCATCGGCGCCTGCTCGAAGCAGATCACCGGCAGCGCGCAGGTCGACCAGTCCGAACTCGCCGCATACACCTCCGAGGTCACGGCGTCGTCGGTGGCCGCATCCTCCTCGCGCGCGGCAGCGGCCGAACGGGCGACCGGAACCGCGTGCGACACCTTCGCCACCGCGAACAGCAGCTCGATCAGCACCTTCAACGACTACATCGATGCGAGCAATAGCAAGGGCATCAACGACCCGGAGACCAATTCCAAGGCCAGTGATGCCGTCACCGCGCTGCGCAATAACGCGCGCACCATCGATGCGAAGGTGACCTCCGAGGTGCCGTTGGCCGTCGCGACTCCGCTGCGCAGCTACCGCGACGACACCAATGCACTCGCCGATACTCTCGATCGGCGCGCGCCGACCGATACCCTCAATGCCGCGATCGATAAGTTCAACGCCACCAAGAACATTGCCGAGGATGCCTGTAAAGGCCACTGACACAGGCGATCAGGCCCCCGGCCCGCGCTGTGGGCGGTGGCCGCGACGCTCGAACAATACGAGCGCCACGCCGCTGAGCGATGCGGCGATGGCGGCGAGCGCGAAAATGAATGCCGCGCCGGGGTATCCGACCGCCGCGATCACCGCGGCGGCGATTGCGACGAGTCCGCCGATGATCAGCAGGACGAATCCGGGCCAATTTCTAGCGTCCGCCAACGTAATTCCCGGCTGCGGCTCGGGCAAGCGAGCAATATCCGGCGCGTCGTCGAGCGGGGGAATTTCCCACGGCCCTTCCGCTGTCATGGTGGTACCTCACATTTCGATCTCAGGCTGGGTGCTCGGTGCCTGACATCTGTGAGATTTCCCCCACGCGCCGATCCGAAACAGCCAGGTGGGCTAGCCCCCAGTGCAGGCGAGGATGCGCGTGAGCACTCGGCCGAGCGCATCGGCCGGATCCGGCGGCGTGGTCGGCGCGCGCCAGGCGATCATCTGATCGGGTCGCACGAGAAGAGCGCCCTGCTCGGGAATTCCGACCTGCCGCAACCAGTCCGGCGTATCGATCACCGTCGCCCGCAGGGGTATGAGTAGACGGTCGGCAACCTCGCGTGCGGCACGCAGCCACGTCGCACCGTCCGGACCGACCAACAGCGTGAAATGGGATGCCACGAGGTCGAGGGTGGAGACTCGGGTGCCGTCGCGCTCCACCCAGGCGTGCGGAAGCCTGGATCCCGGTGTGCCGTCGAGCACGAGTTCGATGTTCTCGGTCGATGGCAGCGCGGGCTCCGGTGCGATTACCGCCGCCGAGTCGTATCGATAGCCCATATGCACGACGGGAGCGTTGATGATGCCGAGTACCGCGCGCTCCGCGGCGGCGGCCGGGCTGGAATCCCAGTGCTGTTCCACGATGGCCCGGCGGTGGCGGCGCACTGGCGAGAGGACGTCTCGCCGGCCGGTTGGAACTGTCAGTCCGCGAGCGGAGCCGGTCAGCGGGCGAGGCTCTGGAAGGCGGTGCGGTAGGCGTGCGGATTGGTGCCGACGACTCGTTTGAAGCGGTCGCGAAAGGCGGTGGGGGAACCGAATCCGACCTGGGTGGCGATGCGATCGACCGGATGGTTGGTGGCTTCGAGCAGGTATTGGGCCTGACGGATGCGGGCTCGGTGCAGCCACTGCAGCGGGGTGGTGCCGGTCTGTTCGCGGAAGCGGCGGTTGAGGGTCCGTTGACTCATACCGGCCTGGGCCGCAACATCTTCCAGCGTGAGGGACTTCGCCGCATTCTCCTCCAGCCAGCGCAGTAGCGGTTCCATCGACGCGCCCTGCGGCGTCGGCGGCTGGTCGTGCACGATGAACTGCGCCTGTCCCCCTTCGCGTTCCAGCGGCATCACCGCGAGGCGAGCGGCATCGGCGGCCACTGCCGAACCGTGATCGCGGCGAATCATGTGCAGGCACAGGTCGATTCCGGCGGCGGCACCCGCGGAGGTGAGGAACTGGCCGTTATCGACGTAGAGCACATCGGGGTCGACATCGATCGCGGGGTAGCGGGCGGCGAGCGTCGGGGCGGCCACCCAGTGTGTGGTGGCGCGCAACCCGTCGAGCAGTCCGGTGGCGGCGAGGATGAAGGCGCCGACACAGATCGAGGCGATGCGGGTGCCATTCGCCGCGGCCGCGCGCAGGGCCGCGACGACATCGGCGGGGACCGGCGCGGCGGGATCCGCGCAGCCGGGCAGGATGACCGTATCGGCCTCGGCCAATGCCTCGAGTCCCCAGCGGGCCCGGATGGTGAACAGTTCGGTCTCGACGGTCGGTGTGGCGGCGCAGACGCGCACCCGGTAGGCCGGGCGGCCATCGGGCAGCCGACAGCGGGTGAAGGATTCGATCGGCGTGGAGAGGTCGAAGGGCAGGACCTGGTCCAACGCGAGGACGGCCACGGTGTGCATGCCGATACCGTAGGCGGTCACCGGGTTCCCGCCAAATGCGCTGACCTCGCAGATTACCCGTAATTGCAGTTCAACCCGCTTGGCGAGAATCTGTTGACATATGGCAATTTCGCCAGTTCCCGTGCCGCTCCCCGATCACTACCGTCGGCAGCACCGACATGAGAAGGAGCTGATTCGGGTGCTCGCCCAGTTCGTACTGTTCGACGGATTCGACCCACTGGATGTCATCGCACCGTTCGCGGTGCTCGATGCCGGACGTCTGGTGTCCGACGGCGGGGTGACCGTCGAATCGGTCTCCGCCGAGGGTGCACGCCGGGTGCCCAGCGGCATCCCCGCCATTTCGCTCGATGCCGCCGCCCGACTCGATCCGGACCGCGCGGACCTGATCGTCGTCCCCGGCGTGGTCGGCACATTGCCCGAAGGACCGAAGGACCCGGACACCAAGCGCCGCGGCACCGTCTGGCGCAATGCGGGCCGTACCCCCGCCGTCGCCCGGTGAGCCGCGGCCCGTGACGAAACTTCTACTCTCCCTGCATGTCCTGGCCGCCATTATCGCCATCGGCCCGGTGACGGTGGCCGCCAGCATGTTCCCCGCCGCCGCTCGCCGGGCATTCGCCACCCCGGCCGACCAACACCACCTGGTCACCGCCCGCACCCTGCATCGCATCTGCCGCGTCTATGCCGCCATCGGCCTCGCCGTCCCGGTCTTCGGTCTGGCCACCGCGGCGAGTCTCGGTGTCCTGACCGATACTTGGCTGACCATCTCCATTGCCCTGACCGGGGCGGCCGCCGGAATCCTCGCCCTGGCAATCCTGCCCGATCAAACCCGCATCCTCGCCGCGCTTTCCGGCACAGCATCCCAGCCCGTCCCCAGCACCGCCCAGCTGGCCATGTTCACCGGCATCTTCAATCTCCTCTGGACCGTCGTCACGGTGCTGATGATCGTCCGCCCCGGCTCCACGACCGGGGCGTGAGCCGGGGCAACAGCGTCAGGGAACGAGGACGACCTTGCCGGTGACGGTTCCGGATTCGGCGAGTTCCATTGCGCGGGCGGCTTCGGACAGCGGGATGCGAGCGGCCACCTGCGCCCGCAGGATTCCGGCCGCGGCCAGGTCGAATACCGCGCTGAGATCCGCGGCGATCTCGGTGCGGAACCGGGCGCGGTTGCGCTTTCCCGCCCAGATGTTGAAGAAGTGCGCATTCCGCTTGTTGGGCAACAGATTCCACAGGATCAGGCGACCCACCAGGGCGAGTACCGGGAGACGCGAGTTGCCGGGATCGTCCTTGGTGGCCGCGGTGCCATAGGAGACCAGCGTGCCGTGCGGCGCGAGCAGGCCGAACGAATCGACGATGCCCGGACCACCGACGTGATCGAAGACCGCGTCGACACCGCCCGGCGCCAGCGCACGAACCTGCGCCACCACGTCACCGCGGTAGTCGATGGCCTCGGCACCCAGTGCGGTAACGGCTTCGGCGTGCCGGGCGGATGCCGTGCCGAGCACCCGGATTCCGGCGTGACGCGCGAGCTGGACCAGCGTCGAGCCGACGCCGCCATTGGCACCGTGCACGAGAATCGTTGCGCCGCTGCGCACCTTGGCAATGCGATGCAGCATCTGCCATGCGGTGATGCCGTTTACGACGAAGGTTTCGGCCTCCGCGGCATCGAGGCCGTCGGAAACCGGGACCAGGTCGGCGGCGTCGAGGACGATATGGCTGGCCCAGCCGCCGACCTTGGTCAGTGCGGCGACACGGCGTCCGAGCAGCGTCGAATCGACATTCGCCCCGATTGCGGTCACCGTGCCGACCAGGTCGTAGCCGGGGACGAACGGGAACGGCGGCTGGTCGTAGTACTTCGCGCGGCGCATCTGCTGTTCGGCGAAGGAGATGCCGGTCGCCTCGACGGCCACCATGGCTTGGCCAGCGGCCGGTGCGGGCAGTTCGCGGTGGGTGATCTGCAGACCCGACGGTTCGACGGGGCCGGGCAGCAGGATCTGGGTCGCCAGGGTGTTCATTTTCGGTGTCCTCTCGGTTGATTTTCATCGAGTGAGTGACTGGACAGTCACTCGGTGATCAAAAAGAGTGCCCCACGAAGGGGCAACAAGTTTCCTCAGTGCTTCGGATCGACGTGACGGATACCGGCGCTCAGCATTCGCGCCCAATCGCTTTCGATACTGTCCAATCCGAGCGTCGTGATCAGATGGCAGAGTTGGCCGTAGGCTATGAAACGCTGCACCGCGTCATCGGCCGCCCCAGATCGCGTCTTCGCGAAGGTCGTCACCCGCTCGAGCCCACGCCGCACCGCCTCGGCGACCTCCGGGATATCGGACGCCGATTGCGCGTGCACCTGCAGCATCAACAGGTTTCGGTCGGTGATCAGTTCCGCATACGCCGCGCCCATCTCGTACAGGATCGCGTCGGGGGCCGCGCCGTCCACCCGCGCAGCGCCCGCCGACAACGCCCGCTCCACCAGTTCGTAGCACCGATCCAGCGCCGCCACGAACAGCGCGACCTTGCCGGGAAACAGCTTGAACACGTAGGCGGGCGAGATATCCGCCCGCGCCGCAACGGTATTGATCGGCGTGCCGTGATATCCGGCCTGTGCGAATTCGGCGATCGCGGCATCGACCACCGCATCCCGCCGGATCTCCGAGGTAGAAAGTACGACACCGCGTCTGCTCATGTGAGTGACTATACACTCACCGATCCGCCTGCTGTCAACCCCCAGATTGTCGGACCCCGCCTCTACGGTGTGCCCATGGCGGATACCGAGCGCGCGGTCAGACATGGGCAGCTGCTCAGCAGTCTGCTGCATGCGGATGCGCGTCCGTCCGAGATCCGTTGGCAGCTAGTGGAACTCACGCGGATGCGGGCCAGCGTCGCGGAATGCGCGGGGCGGGTGGAGTTCTACTCGCGGATGTTGACCGAGGGGCGGTCCACCGCCGCCGCGCATGCGCAGAATGTGCTCGCCGAATTGCATAACGAGGGCGCGCTCGCCAGCGCGGATGTTGTATCGCTGTCGCGGGCGGTGCTCACGCGACCGGAGAAGAAGCTGGTACGGGCACAGTTGAGCTGGCTGGATCGGACAGTTCGGGGTGAGCCGGAGTGCGCCTCGGCGGCCGTGCGGGTGCTGGCGGAAGTCATCGAGACGACCGCGGATATCGGGCTGCGTGAGCGGATGGCGCGGATCATCACCCGGCAGCTGCGGGTCGCGGACGAGCGGACGCGGGAAGAGTTGGCGGACGCGGCGCGAGCGTGGGAGATCGAGGAGCGGTGCACGCTGCCACCGCGGGCTCCACTCGCTCGATTCACGGTGGCGAGCACTGTTGTGGAGACGGTGGAGCTGTACCGCCGCGTGACAGCACGACAGCACGACGACTGGTCACTGGACGAGCGCTTCCTCGACACCGTCATCCGGTTCACCTACCGGGATCGCAACGGGTTGTCAACGGCCCTCGGGCGGCTCATCGACCACGAAGTGCCTGCGGCGCAACAGGATCCATCGTGGTGGCAGCGACAACAACAGCGTCGGTGGTGCGATAAGCAACCGTGGTCGATGCGCACACTGGCCGCGATTTCCACCGGCGCACTGCGATATCCGCCGCGCGGTCCTACCCGCTCCACGCCGCTGACCGACCGCATGGCCGAATGGGGCACCCTGGTGCTGGAAGGTGCCGTGCTGCCACCGTTCGCACTGGCCACGCCGACCTTTGACAATGGCGGGATCGATGCCGCCGAACTCGTCGAGCGGCTGCGCGAATACGCCGAGTTGGGCCTGCGGCCAGGCCCGGTCGACTTCGCCCAGGCGTTGGTGCGGGTCGCGCCGACAGCGCGCCCCGAGGTGCTAGTGATGGCCGATGCACTTCGGCTGCCCGAGGGGGCACGCCTGGCCGCCTGGTTGCGCAGTGATCATTCCGATGCGGAGACCGACGCATTTCCGAAGTACCTGAGCGCGGCATTGCGGGGCCCGCCTCCGAATGAGCGCGGGCGCTCCAGCCCGCTATCCGAATATCAGCTGCCCATCCCGGAGGTCCAGGCGGCGTGGATGTCATGGGTGGACCGAGATCGGTTGTCGCGCATCGTGAATCTGCCGGGCACGAAGGGGCCGCGGGTGCATCGGGCGGTAATGGCCGCACTCGTCAGCGAGGATGCCCGCGACCGAACCGCGGGCGTCGACGCACTGGCCGCGCTGGCAACCGCCGACGAACTCCGGCCGGATCTGCTGGCGCGGGCACTGCCCGTGCGCGCCCAGACCGGGCGCCTCGCGAGTTCGCTGCGTGACACCCGTCGCGCGTTGGGCGCGCACCGCACCTGGCCGTTGCTCGCGGCCATCCTGCCTGTGCTGTTCGCCAGCAATCCGACGCCCGGCCTGCCCGATGTGGTTGCGATGGCGGCCGATTGCGCACGTAAATCGGGCGCTCGCGGTGACCTACCCGGACTCGATGCGGTGCTGCGGCGCGGCGATGCCAGCCGCCTGGCCGCGGCGGCCCGCGCACTGTCGGTCGCCCTGTCGAGCAACTGACCGCGGCTTCGAACGCGGCCCCGGTTGGCACCTAGGCGTCGTCGGCCCAGCGCTCGACCCAAACCTGTAGTGGCTCGAGGGCCGCGACCAGTTCGAGGCCATCGGCGGTCAGGCGGTACCCCTTCGCATCCGTCTGCACGATCGCCACCTCACGCAACTCGCGCAGCCGATCGTTCAGCACACTGGCCGACACCCCGCCGGTCAGTCCCTGCAATTCGCGGAAGGTGACGCTGGCACCGTCGCGTAACTCCCACAGCACCCGCAGCGTCCAGCGACGTCCGAGCAGATCCAGCAGCGCCATGATCGGGCGCCCGGTGCGCGATCCCCGCACGGGCTTGCCGACCACCGGAGTCTTGCCCGCTTCGGATTCCGAAGCTACCATCGAGACCGTCCTTGCTCTGTTTTTCGAAGCATGAAGACCAGTCTAACGAGGTTCGATCGATGACCACCGAATCCACACCCCGAATCGCCCCGCTGCACCCGCCCTACGCACCCGATATCGACGCACAGCTGAAGAAGTGGATGCCACCGGAAGCCACAATCGAGCCGCTGGCGCTGTTCCGCACACTGGCCGTGCATGATGAACTCTTCGCGCGCATGCGTCCACTGGGCGCGGGAATTCTGGGCCACGGCCGGGTGCCGCCGCGCGATCGCGAGATCGTCATCCACCGCACCTGCGCCCGGGCGGGCGCCGAGTACGAATGGGGCGTGCACGCGGTGGTCCAGGGTCCGCAGGTCGGCCTGACCACCGCCCAGATCGACGCCGCCGCGGTCGGTCCGGCCGACGATCCGGCGTGGACCGCCGCGGACAGCGTGCTGGTGCTTATGGCCGATGAACTCCACGACACCGGGGATATCTCCGATGAGGTCTGGACCCGGCTGGCCGAACGCTACGACGTGGACCAGATCCTGGAACTGATCATCATCGCTGGCTGGTATCGCTTGCTCAGCACCGTGATCACCAGTGCCCGTATCGAATTCGAACCCTGGGCCCGGCGCTTTCCGCCGCGCAACCGCTAGCTCGGCGACGCCGTCAGGTCGTAGACCGCGACATTGCCGATGTGGACCGCCGGATAATGCTCGGCCACCCAGTCGCCGATGTCCTTGTGGCCGACCGGCCGCCACAGCTCGTCCTCGGGCTCCGCCGCCGGGGCATTGCCTGGAGTCGGGACCCGCCAGGAATCGGGCAGCTTCACTTCCTGCGCGAGATAATAGGTGACCTGATGGGTGCGCACCAGTTCCTGGAACTGGTCGAGTGTCGGCACCGGATCATCGGAGGTGAAGCCGCCGATCGCGATAACCGGTGTGCGACTGGCCAATTCGAGGCTGGCCGCAGTCGAGGAGCGGTCCACGGCGGCCGACCATCGCGTCGTCGTATCGGTGAGCATCCCCACCAATCGCGGCTCCGCGAAATCGCCACTCATGAACCGGCGCACCTGCTGTTGGGCCTCGTTCTCGGGACCGGGCTTTTGCTTGCGGGCCGGGCCGACCGTCGGACTGCCGCCGGTATGCGACTGCGGCAGCGTCGTCACGGCATACGCCGTCGACCCGCCGAGACCGGCCAGCACACCCGCGACCACCAGTACCGAGGTCACCCGGTCACGCGCCCGGCGACGCCCGGCCGCCGGCAGCGATGCGATGAGCAGCCCGACCGCCGCGAGCACCGAGAGCACGAGGATGGTCCACCGCAGCCAGGGCTGCCAGTCCGAATTCCGCTGCAGGACAACGAATGCCCATATGCCCGCGGTCAGAATGAGTGCGGCGGAGCCGATTCGGCCGAAGGCGCTGTCGCGGCGACGCCACATTTCGTGCACACCGAGCGCGAACATTCCCGCAACGGCAGGTCCGATCGCCAGGGTGTAGTAGGCGTGCATGCCGCCCTTCATGGTGGAGAAGGCGACGCCATCGATGATCAGCCACAGTCCGAAGGTCAATGCCGCACCACGCACCAGATCGGTGCGCGGCGCGCGCCACCGTACCGCGAGCACCAGCACGAAGGACAGGATCGCCGCTGGCAGCAGCCAGGAGATCTCATAACCGATTTCGCCGGTGAACAATCGGTCCGGTCCCGAACCGAAGCCGCCGAAGCCCTGTCCCGGTCCGGCATTGTGCGGCATTTCGTAACCGGGCGGCAGCTCGAAGCGGTTGCCGCCCTTGTGATTGCGGCCGAGGAAGCGCGCGAAGCCGTTATAGCCGAGCACCAGATCCATGAAGGTGTTGTTCGTCGAACCGGCCAGATACGGTCGCGAGGACTCCGGCCACAGCATGGTCAGCAGTACGAACCAGCCGGACGAGACGATCAACGCACCGGCCGCGGCCAGCAGGTGCCACAGCCGGGTCCGCAGTGCGGTGGGTGCGACGATCAGATACGCGATGCCCAACGCGGGCAACACCATCAGACCCTCGAGCATCTTGGCCAGGAATGCGAAGCCGAGCGCCATCCCGGCCAGCATCAGCCAGCGCACACTCGCCTGCCGCAGCGCGCGGATCGTGCAGTACGCACCGGCCGTCATCAGCAGCACCATTACCGCATCCGGATTGTTGAACCGGAACATCAGCGCCACCACCGGCGTCACCGCGAAGACGGCACCGGCGAGCAGCCCCGCGCCGCGGCTCGCGGTCGCCCTGGTCACCGCGCCGTACATCAGCGCGACCGTCGCGACCGCCATCAGCGCCTGCGGTATGAGCATGCTCGCACTGCTGAAGCCGAACAGCTGACCGGAAAGTCCCATCACCCACTGCGATACCGGTGGCTTGTCAACCGTGATGAAGTTTCCGGGATCCAGCGAGCCGAACAGCACCGCCTTCCAGTCCCGCGAACCCGACCATGCCGCGGCGGCGTAGAAGCCATTGCCCATGGCATTGACGGTGATATTCCACAGATAGGCGGCCGCCGTCCCGATCAGCAGGACCACCAGGCCGATGCGCTCCCACCGCCGGACGGGTGGCAACGCCGTCGCCGAGACGGGCGGGGTCGTATCGGGCAGGGACGCCAGGGGACTGGTCACTGTCACCTGGGGAGTATCACAGCCGTACCGGTGGACCGCCTTGGCGTTTGCTGTCAGTCCGCTGTGAGCCTGCCCCTAACCCCTGTGACCATGGGATTTGGGGCGTTCGATGCCGTAACAGGGGGCCGTACCGCCCGATCTCACCACCGAAACCGTGGGTACGTGGAGGGTCGAGTGCGTCGTCGTTCGAAGAGTGCTGTGGTGTCTGCGATCACCATGGCCGTTGTGCTGTTGGCCGGTCTGTCGGGTGCGGTCGCCGATGCCGCGCCAGCGGAGTTGAAGCATTGTGCACTCACCGATGGGCGCACGCCGCAAACGGCGACGCCCGAAGAGGTCGGCCTCGATTCGGCCGCGCTGCGCACGGCCATCGGCTTCGCCTCCGATCCGACGCGGCGCAATATCCAGGTGTTCCGCAATAACTGTCTGATCGCGACCGGGCCGAACAACGCAGAGACCGGCGGTGTGCCGTGGAATCTGTGGAGTTCGACCAAGAGCGTGATCTCGCTGGTCACCGGCATCGCCGTCGACGAGGGGCGGCTGCGGATCGATGACCCGGTCGACGCCTATCTGCCGCCCGGCATCGGCGATGCCGAGCACCGCGCGATCACCGTGCGCAATCTGCTCACCGAATCCTCGGGTCTCGAGGTCTCGGTACTCTCCGAGGGCGTCACGGGGCTGGCGCAACTCGATCCGAATGTGGTGGCGCAGGCCATGGCGCGACCGGTCGAGCATCCGCAGGGCACGGTCTGGGCCTACAGCCAGCGCGCCGTCGATCTGATCGCCTATGTGGTAAAGCAGGCCGTCGGCATGGACTTCCAGGAGTACGCGCAGCGAAAGCTGTTCGACCCCTTGGGTATCCGGAGCACTGACTACTACTGGGGCCGCGACCGCAGCGGAAACACCTACGGCTATGCCCATCTCATGCTGCCACCCGACGATTTCGTCAAGCTCGGCCTGCTGGTCGCCAATCGCGGGAATTGGCATGGCATCCAGGTCATTTCGACGGACTACCTCGCGCAGGCGAGTCAACCGTCGCAGACCAGCCCGTGCTATGGCTTCCTCTTCGTCGTCAACGGACCCGAATGCACCGCCGAATTCCCCGGTCTGCCAGCCGATGCCGTCAAGATGTCGGGCATGATGCGCCAGGACAGCTACATTGTGCCGAGCCTCGACCTGGTGGTCAGCTGGACCGGCGTCACCGTCCCCGGCCGTGCCGGAACCTTCCAGAGTGATACGCTGCGCGCCATCAACGCGGCCTTCCGGGAACCTCGGCTACCGGATCCAGGACCCTATGTGCCACAAGAGGGCGTGAGCCTGAACGATCCGATGATCACCAACCCCGACGCGGTCCTCGATGCCCTCGGCATCGGCCCCAATGCCTATCCGGGGTGCGGCCCGCTGCTCTGCCTCGGCAAGGCTCCTGCCGCACCGTTCGCGGATTGGCCATCCGGCTGCTTCATTGTCGGCTGCATCGGCCCCGCCCCGACTCCCGGCATCCGCTGAATCTGTTCAGGTGGCCGGAATTTCGCGTTGGAACCAGTCGAGGATCTGCGGGAGCGCGATGCGGGCGGTGGCGGAGTGGTCGATATCGCCGAGGTCGGTGAGGGTGGCGCGGTCGGTGTGCATGGCCTGCAGGCAGTGTTCGGCATTGGCGTAGAGCACATTTCGGTCGCCGGTGGCGGCATAGAGGTGCACCGCGACGCGTGGCGTCCAGTCGCACGTGCCGTCGCTGGCGGCCACTGCCGATTGCGAGGTTCCGGTCGGATGTTGGGCCTGGGCCAGGAATTTCGGTGTCAGCAGCAGTTCCGGGCGCACGGGCAGGGCGGTGCCGATGGTGATCTCGTTCTGCTGCCCGTCGAAGATTTGGTCGATGCGGTCGGCGATGGGTTCGGAGAATGCGTCGGCGGGCCGATCGTAGAGGTGGTAGATGCGGTTCATCGAGGTGATCCAGTAGGCCAGGAAGAAGACCGCGATCGCCGGGGGGACCCGTCCCTCGATGGCGCCGGGCGTCTCGACCTGCGCGACGTCGTAGGGCCCGCTGATCGGCGCGAGCGCGGACAGGCCGAAGCCGGGGGCGGCACCGCCCTGTAGCGCCTTGCCCAGTGCCGTCGCGGCCTGTCCGCCCTGGGAGAAGCCGGTGACGAGGATGTCCGGGTCCAGATCGCGCTGCCGTTCGGCAGCCATGGTGCGGGCGGCGCGCAAGAGGTCGACCGAGGCGCTGACCTCCGAGGGGGCGTGGGCGTAGGGATGGAAGCCCGGACCTTCGCCGAGTCCGAGGTAGTCCGGCGCGACGGCCGCATAGCCCGCCGCGGCGAACATGATGGTGCGGGCACGTTCTGGGCGGGTCGTACCGTTGACCGAGGGCGCGTCACTCTTCAGCACCAGCGTGCCGTGCTCGTAGCTGACCACACGCAGCCGCCGGGAATCGGTGCGCGGCAATGCAATAAGTCCGCTCGCCGTTGTCGCGCCGCCCTCCGGGGTGATGGTGCGATAGACGACGCGGTAGGCGTCGACGCCATTGCGCACCGGTGTACCGATATTCGCATCGGCCAGATACGCCGTGGTCTGTTCGGTCGACAGCTGCTCGACCGGGGTGGTGGAGACCACCGCACCGCGCGGTACCGCCGGGGCGGGCTTGTTAGCGGAACTGCACGCGGTCGGCACCGAAACCAGCAGTGCCGCGATGAACACTGCGATAACCGAACGCGGTGTGTTGGGCATGAATTCGAATTCCTCTCCAACGACCATACCGACCGACAGCGGTGCGCAACTCCATCGTGGCACCGCATTTCCGCGACTCGCCACAGCGGCGAGCATGTTTGCCCTGCATTCGCTGCCGTGTTATGAAGCAGGCGGTTGACAGCCATATCGGCCCCGATCACCGAGCCGATGGCGAGTTTCGTTTGCAGGTCCTGATTTGTGAGCGAAGGGAGCGTTGCGCTGTTCGCGAAGAGTTCGCTTATTCGACGATCATTTGTTGTGCCCGCTCTGCTCATCGGCGCATTCTCGGGCATGCTCGCTCCGGCGCACGCCGACGATGGCTCCCCGGATGGCAGCACGCCACCGGCCGGGGCCAATGATTGGGCGTGCCGACCGTCGGCGGCGCATCCGGAACCCGTGGTCCTGGTCCATGGCACCTGGGGTAATCAGAATTCCTGGGATGTGCTCGCACCGCAACTGAAAGCGCAAGGCTACTGCGTATTTTCGCTCAGCTACGGCCGCGCGGAATCCAGTGTCCGAGGTGCGGAACCGGGCGTATACGGCACCGAGGACATTCGCAGTTCGGCCCGGGAAGTCGGGGGATTCGTCGACCTGGTGCGCGCGGCGACCGGTGTACCGAAGGTGGATATCGTCGCGCATTCGCAGGGCGGTCCGCTGGTCCGGCAATTTCTGCGCTTCGAGGGCGGCGCGAACTATCGCGATCCCGCACAGAACAAGGTGGACCAACTGATCACCATCGCGGCGACCAATCACGGCACCACTGCGGAAGGGCTCGGCTATCTACTACCGACCGGCAGCGCACAGGCGCCCGTCCTCGGCATCATCGCCGAATATCTCGGCACGGCCGCGCTCCAACAACTGATCGACAGTGAATTCCTGCACAGCCTCAATGCCGCGGGTGATACCGAACCCGGTATCAAATACACGGTGATCGCCAGCCACCTCGACCGCGTCGTCACCCCACCCGAGGCCACCTTTCTCACCGCCGGTCTCGGTGCCACGGTCGACAATATCTGGGTACAGGATCTGTGCCCGGACGATGACTTCAACCATGGCGCGCTGCCGGAATCGCCCACTGTTGGCTATGTCGTACAGAAAGCACTCGACCCGTCCTATATCGGAGACCCCTGCCCTGAGTGACGTGCGCGGATCGGTCGACGCCGACGCGGTTGCGTTAACGCTGTTATCGTCGATAGCGCCCATGGCACCGGGTGGTGGGACCGGGCGCCGCACCGCACCCGCGAGAAATGATCTTCCGTGAAATACGTTCCGCGCATCGCCCTGTTTCTGGCGATTCCCGCCTTACTGTTCCTGCTGCCCTGGTGGACCTTGATCGGTGCCACCACCGAGGGCCCGCTGTTCTGGTTCGGCTCTGCGGCTTTCCTGGCCGGATTCGCATGTTTGCCCGCCTCGATGTTTCTCGGCCATGGACCGAGGCAGTCGGATGCGGCGTCCATTGTGGGCGACACGCTGCTCGGCGTGATGTGGGTGGTGTTCAGCTGGTCGGTAATCGGCAATATCGTCGGACTCGGATTGGCGCTCGGCGGGGTGGACGATCCCACCCGCTCCAGAATTGTCGCCATCGGCGTACTGGCGATCGCGGCCGCGCTGACGGTCTGGGGTGTGATCGAAGCGCGCCGGGTGCCCCGGGTCCGCACCCTCGATATCGCGATCCGTGGGCTCGGCCCCGCGCTCGACGGACTGCGCATGGTGGTCATCACCGATACCCACTACGCGGCGCTGGACCGGTTGCGCTGGTCGGAAAAGGTGGTCGACGTCGTCAATGCCCAGCAGCCCGATATCGCCTGCCACGCGGGCGATCTCGCGGACGGTTCGGTGGCGAAACGGCATCCGCAGGTCGACCCGCTCGGCAAGATCGAGGCCCCGCTGGGCCGCTTCTACATCACCGGCAACCACGAATACTTCGGCGACGCACCCGGCTGGATCGACCATATGACCTCGATCGGCTGGCAGCCGCTGCACAACCAGCACGAGACGATCACCCGCGGCGATGACCGGCTGGTGCTGGCCGGTATCGACGATCCCACCGGCGTCGGCCTGCCCGGCCACGGCCCCGACCTGCCCGCCGCCCTCGCGGGCGCGGATCCGGACGCACCGGTGGTCCTGTTGGCCCACCAACCCAGGCAGGTCGCCGAGGCCGCCGCCGCTGGTGTCGCGCTGCAGATCTCCGGCCATACCCACGGCGGCCAGATCTGGCCGTTCCACTATCTGGTCCGCCTCGAACAACCCGTCGTGGCCGGCCTGTCCCGACACGGCGACACCCAGCTCTACACCAGCCGCGGTACCGGTTTCTGGGGTCCACAGCTGCGCGTCTTCGCACCAAGCGAAATCACCGTCCTGGTATTGCGCAGCGCCTGACGGCAAGCGGGCACGCGACGCAGCGCGCCGACCCGAGTGGCGGCTTGACCGTTACCCGGTGGGGGTATATCTTGCCGCGCAGGGCGGTCGGAGCGGTCGCCCGGATCTCCACCGAGACGAGGTTGTGGTGAACGCTATCGGGCATGCGCTATCGCTGGCCGGATCGATGACCTGGGAGATCCTCTGGGCGTTGATCCTCGGCTTCGCGCTCTCGGCCGTGGTGCAGGCGGTGGTGCGCAAGTCGACCATCCTGCGGCTGATGGGCGATGATCGGCCGCGCACCCTCGCCATCGCGGCCGGGCTGGGGGCGGCCTCCTCGTCGTGCTCGTACGCGGCGGTGGCATTGGCGCGTTCACTGTTCCGCAAAGGCGCGAATTTCACCGCGGCGATGGCCTTCGAGATCGGCTCCACCAATCTCGTCATCGAACTCGGCGTCATCCTCGCGCTGCTGATGGGCTGGCAGTTCACCGCGGCCGAATTCGTCGGCGGTCCCATTATGATCGTGCTGCTCGCGGTGCTGTTCCGGCTCTTCGTGCGGTCCAAGCTGGTCGACGAGGCCCGTCGGCAAGCCGACCGCGGTCTCGCCGGATCGATGGAAGGCCATGCTGCGATGGATATGTCGGTAGCGGCCGAAGGCTCCTTCGCGCACCGGCTGCTGTCACGATCGGGGCTGACCGCGGTCTCACATGTATTCGTCATGGAATGGGCCGCGATTCTGCGCGATCTCGTGCTCGGCCTGCTCATCGCGGGCGCGATCGGCGCATGGGTGCCGGAGACGTTCTGGCAGAACTTCTTCCTCACCGATCATCCACTGCTGTCGGCCATCTGGGGACCGATCGTCGGACCGCTGGTGGCGATCCTGTCGTTCGTCTGCTCGATCGGCAATGTGCCGCTGGCTGCGGTGTTGTGGAACGGCGGCATCAGCTTCGGCGGTGTGATCGCCTTCATCTACGCCGACCTGCTGATCCTGCCGATCCTGAATATCTACCGCAAGTACTACGGCACCCGGATGATGCTCACCCTGCTCGGTACCTTCTACGCCGCCATGGTCGGCGCCGGATTTCTGGTCGAAATCATTTTCGGCACGACAAATCTCATCCCGGCCGAACGCAATGCCATGGTGATGGCGGAGGGAATCAGGTGGAACTACACCACCTGGCTCAATATCGCCTTCCTGATCCTCGCCGCACTGCTGGTCACGATTTTCGTACGCACCGGCGGAATTCCCATGCTGCGCATGATGGGTGGTTCACCCGACGCCCAGCACGATCACACTCAGCACGAGCACACCGGTCACGACCATGACCATGGATCACCGCACGTCGGAATGTAGTCCGTTCGCGGTGACCGAAACCAGCCGCGCGACAGCGGCTTCCGTGGTGAGTTCGGCCGCGCTAAGGTTTTCAACCCACGAAACGGGTCTTCAGCAGGGCGGCGGTGGCCGCACTGTAGGCGAGGCTCGCTTCCAGCGGACGGAGCGTCGGATAATTCGATCGGTGCGTGACGATGACGCCGTTGGGCAGGGTTACGGTGCGGTCCAGCACGGTGGCGACACAGTTGCCACCCGATTTGGCGACGAGATCGACGATCACCGTGCCGGGGCGCAGTATGTCGAGAGCCGCGCCATCGAGCAGCAGCGGGCCCCGGGCACCACGATGTACGGCAGCACAGACGATCAGGTCGGGTGGTTCGGCGGCGAGGTGTGCGAGCAGCCCGGCCGGATTCGGCAGAAATGTCTTGGCACCGTGGCGGATTGCCGCGGACTCCTGATCGGGGCGGTTGCCGAGCGCGGTCGGCACGTCGTCGTGTGCGGCCGCCACGGCGATGGCGGCGAGTCCGGCCTGTCCGCAGCCGAGGATCAGGGCGTGCACGGCCCCCTGAGCCGAGCGCAGCTCTCGGCCTTGCGCATAGGCGACCTCACCGGCTATTCGGCTCATGGCGGAGAGGGCATCGATCTCGGGGCGCGAGTGCGGAACGGTTTCGTAGCCAATGGATTCGATGCCGCGGGCCCGCAGTCCAGCGATCACATCGTGACGATGCAGCGGGTCCTGGAATCCGATGAGGGTGGTGCCGGACCGCACCGAATCCAGCGGATATGCCGGAGGCTTCACCCACACCACAAGGTCGGAGCGCGCGAAAACCTCTGCCCGCTCGACTATCCGCGCGCCGGACCCGCGGTAGTCCGCATCACTGAACCCGGTCGATCGGCCCGCGTCGCGCTCGACAAGGACATCCACACTCGCGAGCCGGCGCACATCGTCGGGGATCAGTGCGACGCGCCGCTCCTCGACCGCCGTCTCCCGCAGCACTCCGATAATCATCGTGCGGGAGTGCCTTCCAGAATCGGTAGACCACGCTCGGCCAATACCTTGGGATAGGTCAGCCCCTCCCGGATCTCCTGGATCAACTGCTCGAGCCGGTCGAACAGCTCGTCGACCAGATCGGCCGACTCGCGGCCGGGCGCCTTGCGCGGCGCCAGCACATTGAACCGCACGCCGAGTCGCTCGGATCCGGTCCGGTCCAGCGCGACGGTATCGATCCCCGCGCCGGCGAGCAGCAGATCCTCCAGCTCCGCGCTCGTCGCGACACACACCTGGTCGAGCAGCGCGTCGTCGAAGACGACGGTCAGGAACATGCCCTGCCGACTGCCCAGTGGCCGCATGACTTTCGCACCGAATCGAGCGTTGATGGCCGTGATATGGCCGTGCGCGCGGTCGAGTTGTTCGAGCATGCGCACGCGATTGCGCGCGAAATAATCCGCTGGCGTGTGCTCGACGATCGCTCGCGCCAGATGCGTGGACTCGCGCTGGAAGGAAATGGTGAGCCGCTCCCGAACCTCGGCAAGCCATTCGGCATTGCCCGAGCACGCAGCGCCCAATTTGCACGGGCCGAAAGCGTTGTAGCCCTTCGAGTTCCCGGTGATGGTCAGCACTTGGTCGTAGAGCCGCCGCACGCCATCGGCGGTGGGTATCTCGAGTGCGGCGATCGGAATATGCTGCGCCACCATGCAATCGAAGGCCATATCGCAGATCACCGGCACCCCGTGCGCCAGCAGCACTCGACCGATCGCCAGCAGTTCCTCGGCCGAATACTCGGTGAATACCGGATTTCCGGGCAGGGTGAGCAGCACCCCGCACAGCTCGCCGCGCTCGGCGAAGTAGTCGAGGCACGCTGCCAGCAGCTCGGGGTCGATCTTGAAGGAGTCATCCGGTGCGACCGGGCATGCCTGCATCCGCAGACCGTACTTCTCCACGTGGATACCCGAACTCTTGTACAGGCCTTCCGGATACACAATGACACCACCGGGACGGGCCAGGGTCGCGACCGCCTCCTCGAGCAGCATGGTGCTCGAGTATGCGCAGACAATGACCTCCTCGGGCGATACCCGCACTCCGGGCACACCGTCGACCGGCTCCGACAGCCGCCCGAACAGCTTGTGCGCCGCCAACTCTCGCAGTACCAGCGGCTGCCGCTTGTGATACAGCGTGCCGTCGGTGTACTCATCCGGCGGCTGCGTGTGCAGCAGCTCGCGCCAAGCCAGATCCAGTGCGGTGACGGCGTTTTCGGCCAGCGCGAGACCGGTCTCACCGTGATAGGCGTCGATGACATCCGAATACATCCGGTCGTCCGCACCCGCGAACTGTGGCCGTGCGCCCAGGTGTCGGCGCACTTCCCGCTTACGCACCTCCGAGCGGTTGGTGCGAGCGGCGAGACTCGGCGCCGGGTGCTGCCATGGCAGCCCATCGATGGCAGCCAGCCGAGTCACGGCACCTCGCCTTCGACGGGCGACTCCCCCGGCGCGGTCATCTCGCGCCAACTCTGCTCCAGCGCCGCACGAAACAGCCTGCGGCAGTCGCCATCGGTCAGGCGTTCGAAGGCGGCCAGCGACGGTGCGGCGACAATGTCGTTGACGACGATGCCCGAACCGGCGACCTTGAGTTCGTAGAGGCGCTCGAACCGGCGCACCGCGAACGCCACATCGTGCTTCAAGGCCGAGAACCGGGTTGCGACGCGGGCCTGCCGGGAATAGTCGTATTCACCTACGGCGACGTACTTTTCGTCCACTACCAGCATGCTCTGCGCATTGCGTGCATGCTCGCGCTTGACCAGCACGCTCTCCACTCCCGAACGCGCCTGCTTCCATAGTTTGTCGTCATAGGGCCATACGTCATCGATCGTGTCGAGGACATACATGCGTCTCACATCGATTCGGGGCGGATGGGTGTTGTCGGCCAGCCGCAGGATCGCGGCGTGATAGTCATCGCCGACATCGCCGCCGATGGTGCCCAGGTCGGCGGTGTGGATCGCACGAACGGACTGTTTGGCCTGTTCGAGGATCATCAACCAGTCGCTCACGGTATTCCATTCCCACACCGTCGCGCTGCGCGAGGGGATCTGGGCCAGGATCTCCTCGGCCCGCTCCAACTGCCGATCCGCAATCATGCGCAGCGGTTCGATCTCCTCCCGCGCACCGGTCGCATCGATCAGGCTGCCCGCGATGCCGATTGCCCGCTCGACCAGTTCAGGGTCCTTGCCGAGTAGGACATTGAATCGCATGCGCAGATCGTGGTACGCGCCGCCGGCCAGATCATCGGTGACACCGTCGGTGGTCGGCAATTCCTGGCCGAGCGCGAGGCTCAGACGTTCACGCAGCGGTAGCGGCGGCACCCGGGTTCCGTTCTCGATCTGCTGGATCAGGCTGCGCGAACAACTCGCCTTGGCCGCGAGCGCGGCCTGGGTGAACCCGCGTTCGGTGCGGAGCCGACGGACCAGATCCCCTACCTGCTCACCGTCCGGCCCAGAGCCAGCCATGTCGCGCCTCCATCCTGCGCTCGGATCCTAATGCCCACGATGTGTCATCCGTCGTCATCATAGTCACGTTACGAAGCCGGACGCCGATTCGAACAATGGATGTTTCCTGAGCGGTCGCTGGAAACCGTACGCACGGACGGATATTGCGCATGGCAGCCTCGGTATCGTCGGTGCAATTTCATCCGCAATGGCATTACGTCACTCAACCTCGCTCTCAAAGAACATAACTCGGACATATTTCACCCAATCTGCTTGAATCTAAGCAATATTGATTGAAAGATATCATTGGATAGCATCTATGCTTAGTTGACATCCCGAAGTGGCGATCCATAGCATTGTTGTCAGCGCCACATCTGATTCGGAACCTCTTCCGGGACAGGTGGTTTCGATCGACCAAGGGAGGGGTCATGACGCTCGAACCGACCGACTGGTTGATCACCAGTGACATCACCCCCGAGACTGCCCGCTACACGGGCGACGGCTGGATCCTCAGCTGGCTGCCGGGCCGACTGCTCACCCGTGAGCAGGCCATCACCGGCATGGTGCTCGACGAGACCCTGAGTGATCCGGATCCCGAGGATTACCTGCTGGCCATGGAAATCGCGGCCATGCGCGCCGCCGATCTCGGCCTCGAACTGGCCCAGGCGGTCGTCCTGCTGCACGCCCGCATCCTCGAACGCGACCGGCGCCAGTCCGGAGCCAACTGCCGCATCGCGGTACCGACCACACCGGCCGCGTAACGGCGGTTGGCGCCGCGGAGGGGTCGGCGCCACCTGACGTCGCGCCGAAACAGGGTCCGGCGAGTACCACTCGCCGGACCCTGTTCTCACCAACGAGAACGCCGAAAGTGCTTGGTGGAGTATGGCTTTCGTGCGGTTCGCGCGACACGCGGATCGTCGGCGACATCGTATCGCCGCATATACGCGCGCTCGGGTATCGGTTACGACCCGCCCCCGCGGCCGGCCAGGGCCGGTTCGGATCGGGTGTCGCCGAAGGTCTGCTTGAAGTCGGGGCACTCGACCAACGGTCGATGCGTGCAGGTGGCGGCATGGCGGAGGCTGTCGCGCATGCGGGTGAGGCGGGCGATATCGGCATCCAGCTCCATGGCCTTCGCGGCCATATAGCCGCGCAGTTCGGTGTCCGCGGGCGTGGCAACGAGAAATCGTGCGATCTGCGCGAGCGTGAAACCCGCTGCACGAGCACAGGATACGAGCGCCAACCGGTCGAGCACCTCAGGACGGTAGGTGCGCCGCAAACCGTTTCGGCCCGCGGATTCGATGAGACCGCGCTTCTCGTAGTACCGCAGCGCCGACGCCGCCAGCCCGGACCGCGCGGCCACTTCCCCGATATCGAGCTCCATCACATCTACTCCTTGACTTGAAGCGGACTTCAAGTCAGACGATAGGCGCATGAGCGAAACAAAAGAAGACCAGATCGCCTTGGACCCCCAGGTTCAGGCCTACTTGGACCGACTCGCCCGCGCCGATTTCGGCTCGGTGCACACCTTCACCCCGGAGCAGGCGCGCGAAGGGTGGCGGCGCCAGATCGCCCTACTCGGCGAACCGGAGCCCATTGCCCAGGTCGAGGACCGGACGATCCCGAGCGCGAACGGACCGATACCGATCCGCATCTACACCCCGAACGGCGAGGGCCCCTTCCCGGCATTGGTGTTCTTCCACGGCGGCGGCTTCATGCTCGGCGATCTGGACACCCACGACGGCCTGTGCCGCAGTCTGGCCAATGGCGCCGAATGCGTCGTGGTCTCCGTCGACTATCCGCGGGCGCCGGAACACAAGTTTCCCGCGGCACCCGACGCCTGCTTCGGCGCGACCCAGTGGGTCGCCGAACACGCGGCCAACATCGGCGTCGATGCCACCCGGATCGCCGTCGGCGGCGATAGCGCCGGGGGAAATCTGGCGGCCGTCGTCGCGCGGATGGCACGCGACAACGGTCCGGCACTGGTCTTCCAACTGCTGATCTATCCCGATCTCGATTTCCGCAGAACGAATTTCAGCATCCGCGAGTATGCGGGCAAGTACGGCAATATCAGTCGCGATGCCCAGTTCTGGTTCATGGACAGCTACCTCAACAGCGAGGCGGAGAAACTCGACCCGAAGGTCTCTCCGCTGCTGGCCACCGACCTGGCCGACCTCCCCGCGGCGCTCATCATCACCGCTGAATACGACGCGCTGCGCGATGAGGGCGAACAGTACGGTCAGCAGCTCGATGAGGCCGGGGTCGCGGTCACCGTCACCCGCTATCCGGGGATGATCCACGAATTCGTCCGGCACCCCTTCGACGCCAGCAAGCGAGCACGACTCGATGCCGCGACGGCGCTGCGGAAGGCATTCACCAGGTAGCGAATTGCGTCACGTGGTGATGTCACGGTTCGATGGTGCCCGCGAAATGACAATGGGCATACGCAACGACAGACGGACCGGATTGTCGGCCGCGCGACGCACGAGCAGCCATTGGGCGACGGCAGCCATAGTCGAAACGAGCGAGGTCACCACCGCGAGATATCCCCAGTGCGTGAGTCCGGCGGATGAGTAGTTGGAGGTACCCGTGCCCGGGATGGGCAGTTTGCCTCTGCCGGTAGCCCAATTCAATATCTGTCCGACGCTGCCGCCCAGGTCATAGGTCCGACCGGTCATGGCCTTGAGTTCGGCGCCTTTGCCATTGAGATAGATCAAACAGAGGATCACGAAAAGTGCGGCACACGCCAGTGAAAACGTGGTCAGGCGGGCGAGAATCTCGTTGCGAAGGCGGATGTTCAGCACGATGGCGCAGAGCGCGATAATGATGGCGGCGCCAGCGAGGATGGCCCAGAGGCCGGTGAGCGGCGGGGTTTTGGGCTTCGCTTGCGACCAGATGTTCAGGTAGTTGCTGGTTATTTCGAGTCGGCCGAAGGCATTGGCGGCGACCGTGCCGTCGGGCCCCTTTGCGGTGATCCACGACTGGAACAGCAGGATGAGGGTCGCCGTGCTGCCGATCGCGGCGACTATGTGGCCCCAATAACATCGAAGCGGTCCGAGCTGCGCCCGGAGCTCGATCAGCTCCGCGGCGCGGCCTTGCGTCGGTCTCACCAGAGCGGCTGTGCGTCGAGATGCGATGGCTCTGGAGGAGTTCGGCTGCTCCATGAGCTCAGCTTAGGTGTCGAAGATCGTTGGGACTCGGCGCGAACTCACCTCCAGTGGGAACCTCGGTCGGTGGTGACGCCGCCGTTCGCCTCCGGCACCGGAGTCATCGATGCGATCGTTGGGCGCCGATGACCCGCTGACTGGGAACAGATGCAATAGCCGAGGTGTTGCCAAACCCGGGGGTTCGAACGAGAGCGAGGATGACCGTGCGGGTCGAGATCTGGACCGATATCAACTGCCCATTCTGCTACCTGGGCAAGCAGCGGTTCGAGCAGGCTTTGACCGATTTCCCGCACCGCTCCGAGGTCGAGGTGGTGCACCGCTCGTTCGAATTGGATCCGACCCTGCCCACCGATGAATCCGGTCCGGTCATCGCGAAGATCGCCCGCAAATACGGCATCAGCGAGGCGCAGGCGGCGGCCAATGAGCGCGGCATCGGCGCGCAAGCCGCCGAAATCGGACTGCCCTATCTGACCGAAGGTCGCGACTACGGCAACTCCTTCGATATGCACCGGCTACTGCACTTCGCGCTGGCCGACGGCAGACAGGACGACCTGCTCGATGCCCTCTACCGTGCGAATTTCGCCGAAGAGCAGTCACTGTTCGCCGATCACGAGCGTCTGGTGCGGATCGCCGTCGCGGCCGGATTCGACGAGTCGGCGGTGCGTGCCGTGCTCGCCGATCCAAATGCCTACGCCGATGCGGTGCGCGCCGACGAGCGAGAGGCCGCCCAACTCGGGGCGACCGGCGTTCCGTTCTTCGTCTTCGATCGCAAATACGGCGTCTCGGGTGCCCAGCCGTCCGAGGTGTTCGCCCAAGTTCTGGACAAGGCCTGGGCGGATCGCGAACCCGTTATCGCGACGATCGGCGGGGCCGAGGTCTGCGGTCCGGACGGATGTGCGCTGCCTGCGCGCAATTGAGCTGCGGGACAGCGCTATTCACTCGGTTCGTCCGTGGTCGAGGGCGCGATGGGCCCGAGGCGCACGACACCCGCGTCGAGATCGATCTCGACGCGTGGCCGGTGCGTCTGACCATCGCTGTCCTCGCTCCCCTCGTCGGTCAGCTTCTGACCCGGGAACAGTTCACCGATAACGCCCACGTCTCCACGATAGTCCGCGCCATGATTCGCGCCATCGCACGGACCGCGAGCGATGTGCGGCCGATGTGACGGCCCCTACACTGGGCCGCATGCCTGTGCAACGGATGCTCGCCCTGTCCGCGTTCGCCCTGCTCACACCGCTCGCCGCGACGGCGTGCTCATCCTCGGGGCCCGGCTATAAGTCCGAGTGCGAGGTCAGCGGTTGCACGGTCACCTTCACCCGCGGCGTCAATGCCAAGGCCAATGTGCTCGGTATCGATGCCGAACTCGTTGCGGTGAACGGCAATACGGTCACGCTGAAGGTGGGCGGCCAGGAGGTCAGCATCCCGGCCGGGCAGACCCAACCCGCCGACGGTCTCAGCGTGACGGTGCCGGAGGTCACCAGCGACAAGGTCGTGGTCCGGCTCACCACCAGCGTCAACGGCAGCTGATCCGGCATCAGCCCCGCGCGACGACGTCGCCGATCGCCGCGTCCAGGATGGACAGTCCGAGGGCGAGTTCGTCTTCGGTGGCGGTCAGCGGCGGGGCGATGCGGAAGACGCCGCCCATGCCGGGGAGCTGGACGATATTCATATGCAGGCCGAGTTCTAGGCAGCGGCGGGTGACGAGCGCGCCGAGTTCATCGGAGCCCTCCTTGGTTTCGCGATCGAGAACGAGTTCCAGTCCGACGAGTAGACCACGGCCCCTGATATCGCCGACGACGCTGTGCCGCTCGCCGATTCGCTCGAGACCACCGCGCAGGTAGGTGCCGAGCGCGGCGGCACGCTCGGCGAGACCGTCGCGAATGAGCACATCCAGCACCGTATTGCCGACCGCGGCGACCAGCGGGTCCGATACGTGGGTGGTGAAGAACAGGAAGCCACGCTCGTGTGCCCGCTGCTCGATCTCGGCGCTGGTGATCACCGCCGCGAGCGGCAGCCCGGCGCCGAGCGTCTTGGACAGGGTGAGGATGTCGGGCACGACGCCGTCGCGTTCGAAGGCGTACCAGGATCCGGTACGGCACAGGCCGGTCTGTGCCTCATCGAGGATGAGCAGCATGCCGCGTTCGCGACACTTGTCCCGCAGCGCGGCGAAGTAGCCGGGCGGCGGTTCGACGACACCGCCGGAGCTGAGGATCGGCTCGACCAGGCAGGCAGCCAGGCTGCCGACCGACTGGGCATCGATCAGGTCGAAGGCGAAATCGAGTTGGCGACGCCAGTCGAGTTCGCCATCGGCGGTGGTGAAGTCCGGGCGATAGGAATTGGGTACCGGGATGGCGAAATTGCCCGGCGCGGCGGGGCCATAGCCCTTGCGGCCCGCACTGTAGGTGGCACTCGCGGCCGCCTGCGTCATACCGTGCCAGGAGCGGGCGAACGAGACGATCTCGTGTTTTCCGGTGACCAGCTTGGCCATTCGGATCGCGGCCTCATTCGACTCTGCCCCGGTGGTCAGCAGCAGCACCTTTGCGAGCGGTTCGGGCAGAGTCTCGGCCAGGCGGCGGGCGAGGTCGACGACCGGGCGGCTCAGCATGCCGCTGAACAGATGGTCCAGCTCACCGATCTGGCGGCCCACGGTGGCGACGATATCCGGATGTCCGTGTCCGAGAATCGCACTCATCTGGCCCGAGGTGAAATCCAGTATCTCCCTGCCGCTTTCGGTGTACAGGAAGCTGCCCTCGGCGCGGGCGATGATCTCGCGGGTGAAGTCGCCCGCACCCGCGTAGCGCACGAGATGCCGGTCGGCGTCGGCCCAGAAGTCGTCGGTGGACAGTGATGCGGAGGTGGGAGCAGCCATATCTGCGACGGTAGGGCCGGGCCGAGCATCACGTCCATCTCACAATTCCGGCTGTACTGTTCGGCAAAGCCGCACAAGAATGGAGACGTGCTGAACCCTTGGCGGCTGCGGCTGCTCAGCCAACTCGACTCCCTCGGCACCGTCCGCGCGGTCGCGCAGGCGGCCAACCTCAGCGCGTCCAGCGTGTCGCAGCAACTCGCCGTGCTCGAGGCCGAAACCAAGACCCGGCTGCTGGAACGCACGGGCCGCCGGGTTCGGCTCACCCCCGCCGGGCTGATGCTGGCCCGCCGGGCCAGGGCGATCCTCGATCAAATGGACGGCGTCGAGGCCGAACTGCGCAGCCTCGGTGACGAACCGGTCGGACAGGTCCGGCTCGGCGCGTTCCAGAGCGCCATCCACTCGCTGTGTGTGCCCGCGGTGACGCAGCTGGCACATACGCATCCGCACCTCGACATCGAACTGGTCGAGCTGGAACCGCACGCGAGCATGCCCGCGCTGCGGGTCGGTGATGCCGACATCATCATTACGACAACCGATTTCGTCGAACATCCGCTCGGCGCGGATGTCGATATCGTGCCGCTGGCCACCGACCCGATCGTGCTCGTGCTGCCACCCGGCCGGTCCGCCCGCGGACCCGCCGACCTCGCCGCCTACGCCGACGAGCCGTGGGCCTTCGATATGCCGAAGTCCTATATGGCAAATCTGGCGACGCGGCTCTGCCGCGAATCCGGTTTCGAACCGCGCGTGGTCTGCCGCTTCAGCAACTACATGATGACGCTGCAACATGTCGAAGCCGGACTCTCGATCGCCCTACTGCCCGGCCTGGCCGTCGACCCACGCTATCGCGTCACCACCCGGGAACTCGCCACCCCCGTCACCCGCACGATCACCGCCGTCATCCGCCGCGGCGCGCCCCCACGCGCCGCCGTCAACCTGGTCCTCGATGCCCTACGCCAGACCTCCCTATCGCTGACCCGCGTCTCGGGGATAGTCGCCGAGTCCTCGTTCGAGCATCGCGATCGCACGCCGGGCATTGCGAAGTTCGACGATCGAATGCGCGTATTGCGGGCTGAGCGTCTCCAGCCCCCTGTCTAGGTAGCCGCTATAGGTAGATCCGTAGGTATCTGCTGATGCGTGGCGCCGCGCCTAATCGCCGAGCATTGCTTATCAACAGGTTGTGGGTTTCATGGCCGGAAGGATCGACGCCAAGACAGTGACCAGCACCATGACACGTGCTCGGGGTAGTGGCCGGCCACCGAGTACGAGATGTCCGATCCGCGCCAACTCGGGTCGGGCTGCCCGGCCAGCGGACGCGACTGGAAATGACATGTCGATGAACGGGATGGGCTCCTGGCAGTGGGACCTGTGCCACATTCGGGTTCGGTTCGGGTGTCCGGCGTTGGAGTTGGACTTCCAAGACATCCGGGCGGTGGCCGACCGGTTCGCCGCTGCCGCGCACAAGGTGGGGGCGACCGTCACGATCGACGCCGACCTCAGCGACAGTTGGCCGCCCTTGCCGTGTCGCCGACTATGGGCGTGAACCATCAGCAACACACCCGAGCCCGATCATCGAGCGGTGTGCCAGCCTGATCGCTGATGCCCAGCTCCGCGGCGATCTGCGGTGATCGGGCGACCAGCAGCGTGTTCGGGCGACTACCCTCGGCATTATGTCGGCGACGCGCCGAGAACACGCCGAGGATCTGGTGGCGGCAACGGGAGATTTCGTTGGTCGTGATCCGGAGCTGGGCAAGATCAGCAGCTTGCTGCTGGGTTCGGCTCGGCTGGTCACGTTGATCGGCTCGGGCGGGATCGGGAAAACACGACTCGCGACCGAGGTCCTGCGCCGATTCGGCAGGGCCGGGCCTACGCCGGTGTATTGGGTGCGGCTGGCGCGGCTGGCCAAGAACTCGGATGCGGCCGCGGTTCTGGACGAGGCCGCGCAATCGGTGGTCGGTGCCGACTTCTCCGAAAGATCTGGGTGGGATGCGCTGGTCGACACGTTGACCAGGACCGACGCGGTGGGACGAAATCTGCAGACGGTGCTGGTGATGGACAATTGCGAGCACGTCCTCGCGGGCGCCGGACAGTTGATCACGGAGTTGCTGGAGGCGGTTCCGGGATTGACCGTCCTGGCGACCAGCCGCGAGGCGATCGGGTGGGTCGACGAACATCTCGTCGTGGTCCCCCCGCTGACACAACAGCAAGCTCTGGCGCTGTTCCGGCAGCGCGCCGTACTCACCGATCATCCGATCATCGACACCGACGCCGATCAGCTTGCTGCGGCCGGCCTGATTTGTCGTCATGTGCACAACCATCCGCTGTATATCCGGTTGGCGGCGGCGCAGCTGTCACGGCGGCCGTTGGCTGTGGTCCTTTCCGAACTGAGCGGTGAGGCGACCGACAGACGGATGCGGTGGGCGCATGGGCCCCGGATGGGGGCCGAGGCGCGGCATCAGGGGGTTCGTGATGTCATCGCCTGGTCCTACGACCTGGCCCAGGACAAGAAGCGGCTGCTGCTGGACCGAATGTCGGTCTTCGCGGCGGGTTACGACACCAACCCCGAGGACGACATCATCTCGGCCCGGGATGTCGGTGCCGACCTGGAAGCCATCGAAGTGGTCTGCGCCGACGATCCGGCACCCGGACACGACCGTGGAAACGGCGAGACCATAGTGAGCGTGGCAACCGAGGAGGTCGAGGGCTTGCTCGAGAGTCTCGCCGACCAGTCGCTGGTAACCCGGCACATCACGCCGACCGCGGTGCGGTACTCACTGCTGGAAAGCATTCGAGTGTTCGCCCAGCAGCGGCTGGAAGAACGCTCGACCGACGAGGTGGACGAACCGGCGCGGCTCGCACAGCGACATCTCCGCTACTATCGGAACAAAGTCGTTGCGGCGCAACTCAATTGGTTCAGTCCCGCGGAGCGGGATCTGCTGGCCTGGGCGCGCGCGGCGTGGGACAACATTGTGACCGCGATCGAGACCAGCCTCGCCTCCGGCGAGCCGGCACTCGGTTTGGAAATTTGCACAGGTCTGATCGCCCTGCCCATCTACAAAGGTTCACCCCGAGAAATACGCCGGTGGTCCGAACGCATGCTGCGGGCCACCCGCACGCTGACCCCGGAACCGACCGAGCTCCAAATCGTGGCCATGGCCCTGAGCGGGTGGCTGGCCTTGCTCCAGGGCAGAAACGACGACGCCGAACGAATGCTCGAGGAGTGCGCCGCCGCCTGCATCGATGACCCGAAGATCCGACAGAATTGGCGGCAGGCCCCGGAAGCCGACATCGGTCTCCCCGCGCATGTCGAAGTCTTGTGGGGGGTGGAACTGATGGCGGCCCATCGAGACCCGAGCGCTATCACGGTATTGGCCCGGGCCCGCGAAAAGTTCCATGCCCTGGGCAATCTCGGTGGCGAGGCGAGGAGCGAGTGGCACGAGGCATTGGCGGCGAGCTTCGTAGGATCGGCTCAGCAGGCCCTGGAAATCAACCGACGTGGTCTCGATCATGCCACCGCGTCCGGAGACCGGTGGACGATAACCTGGGCAGAGATGACGTGGGCGATCGCGTTGACCAAACACGGTGATCCCACCGAGGCATTGGCTCTCGGGCGCGCAACACTGGCACGCCAGGAAGCCGCGAGCGACCACTGGGGGGCGGCGTTGGCTGTGTTCATCCGGATATGGTCACTGGCACAGTCCATTACGAATTCGATTGCGGCCGGCGGCACCGACCAGGCCGAACTCAGGGCATTGGCCACCGAAACCGCTCAACTCGCCGGCGGGGTCACAACGCTGCGAGCGGGGTCGGGTATCTATTTCGGCGATCTGGGGCTCTACGCCGATGAAACGAAAAAGGCGATCGACGTCGCCCGCAGCGTGTTGGCGCCCGATGCGTTCGCCGCCGCCTATAGGCAGGGCTCCCTGCTGCGTCCCGACCTGCGCGAGGTGCAGCGTTTGGCGCTGGGGACGCTGTCCATCGGCAGGCTGGCGATGGACCATCCCGCCCGGAAGAACACCCCATCACACTGGGGCGAGCTGTCGGCAGCCGAGGAGCAGGTCGCGACCTTGGCCGCTGCGGGATGGACGAACAGCGCGATCGCGGCCCGTCGAGGCAATTCCGGCCGGACCATCGACGCGCAGATGGCCGCGATCTTTCAGAAACTGACAATTACTTCACGCGAAGACATCATCGGATTCGTTCCCAGGGACCAGATCGATGAGGTCCGGAAGGAAGCAGCGAGGCGGCCCCGTCGGACCGCACAACGACCACGTACGCCGCGGCCACGGTGACAGATCGCGCATTCCATTTCCCCGCCGAACATCTGCACGAGCCGCGGACGGTCGAGGGCGCGAAGGTCATGCCCCGTCTGATTGGACTCGCGCTGGTGAGCCTGGCTCCGCAGTGAGTTTTGATCTCAGTTCGATCGGTGCACGAAAACGTTTCGACGCCGGATCGCGATCAACTATGCAGAAGCCGCACAAACAAGGCGAGAGCAGTTGATGATCAGCGAACCACCGAACGCCGCCGACGCACCGGACGCCGACCCCGTCGGCGCCCGGGCGCCGAGCATCAATTCGATGCGCGGTCACGTCGAAGAACTCGCCGAACGCAAACGTGCCGCCGTGATCGGATCCGATCCGGCGGCGACCGAACGCCAGCACGCACGCGGTAAGCAGACCGCCTATGAGCGGATCGAGACCCTGCTCGATCCGGATTCCTTCGTCGAAATCGAGGGCCTGCGCACGCACCGGGCCACCGGCTTCGGCATGGATCGCAAGCACCCGCCGGGTGACGGCGTCGTCACCGGGTGGGGCACCGTGGAGGGGCGCCGCGTCTTCGTCTACGCGCACGACTTCCGGATCTTCGGCGGATCACTCGGCGAGGCGCACGCGCACAAGATCCACAAGGTGATGGATCTGGCCGTCACGGCGGGCGCGCCCCTGGTCAGCCTCAATGACGGTGCGGGCGCGCGGATCCAGGAGGGGGTGACCGCGCTGGCCGGATACGGCGGTATCTTCCGGCGCAATACCCGCGCTTCCGGCATCATCCCGCAGATCAGTGTGATGCTCGGACCGTGCGCGGGCGGTGCCGCCTACAGTCCGGCGCTGACCGATTTCGTCTTCATGGTGCGCGGCACCGCCCAGATGTTCATCACCGGACCCGAGGTGGTGACCGCGGTAACCGGCGAGACCATCACCATGGAGGATCTCGGCGGCGCCGATGTGCACGCGCAGACCTCCGGGGTCGCGCATTTCCTGTACGACGACGAGGCGAACTGCCTGAACGACGTGCGATTCCTGCTATCGCTGCTGCCGTCGAACAATCGCGAACAGCCACCGGTGCAAGCCAGTAAGGACCCGGCCGACCGGCGCAGCGAATCGCTCTACGACCTGGTGCCGACCGATAGCAACCGGCCCTACGACATGCGCGCGGTGATCGAGGAAATCGTCGATGACGGCGTGCTGTTCGAGGTGCACGAGCACTGGGCGGCCAATATCGTGTGCGCGCTGGCGCGTTTGGGCGGTCGAGTGGTCGGGATCGTCGCCAACCAACCCAGCGTCCTGGCCGGTGTGCTCGATATCGAAGCATCGGAGAAGGCGGCGCGATTCGTGCAGCTGTGCGATGCGTTCAATATCCCGATCGTGACGCTGGTGGACGTGCCCGGCTTCCTGCCCGGCGTCGCACAGGAACACGAGGGCATCATCCGACACGGCGCGAAATTGTTGTACGCCTATTGCAATGCCACCGTCGCGCGGATCTCGGTCGTGCTGCGCAAGGCGTACGGCGGCGCGTACATCGTCATGGACTCGCGCTCGATCGGCGCCGATCTGGCCCTGGCCTGGCCGACCAATGAGATCGCGGTCATGGGCGCCGAGGGCGCGGCGAATGTCATCTTCCGGCGCGAGATCGCCGCCGCCGACGATCCCGACGCCGCCCGCCGCCAGAAGATCAAGGAATACCGCACCGAACTGATCCACCCGTACTACGCGGCCGAACGCGGTCTAGTCGACGACGTCATCGACCCCGCCGATACCCGCCCCGCATTGATCGCCGCACTGGCCATGCTCGGCAGTAAGCATGCCGATCTCCCGATGCGCAAGCACGGCAATCCACCCCAGTAGGAGCAGTCCGGATGACCACCTTCCTGAAAATCGAGCGCGGCAACCCGACCGACGAAGAACTCGCCGCGCTCACCACCGTCCTGCTGGCCATCATCGCCGGAGCCAGCCCCACCCCTACACCCGCGCCCGGCCCGGCATCGGTGCAGTGGCTACGCCCCGAACGCCGCCCCGCCTTCGTGGTCCCGCACAGCTGGGCCGCATAGTCACCCGAAAGTTCGCCAGCCGATAGCCGTGTGCTGGCGGAGCTGAAGGCGCTACGCGATCGCCTGCCGCGTGACCGGCTCACTGGTCGCGTCCAGCGACGGACCGTCGAGAAATTCTCACCGCACAGCTGTTGTGCGTAAGCGCGCGAAGGTCCTCAGCTGAACTGCTGCACTAGCTCGCGCTTGAGGACCTTATGGCTGGGACCGAGCGGAAGTTCGCTGACGAATTCGACGCGCCGCGGATACTTGTGCTTGGCCAGATGCGCACGCCCGTAGGCGATCACTGCTTCAGCGCTCACCGGCCCAGCTGGTACGACGACCGCACAGACCTCTTCGCCATAGGTGTGATCCGGCAGACCGATGACCGCGACCGCGGCAATATCGGGATGCCGCAGTAGCGCCTCTTCGACCTCGGTCGGGTACACATTGAACCCGCCGCGGATGATCATGTCCTTGATCCGGTCGACGATCGTGAGGTATCCGTCGACATCCTTGACCCCCAGGTCACCGGTGCGAAACCAGCCGTCGACCACGACGGCGGCCGTGATCTCCGGCTTCCCGAGATACCCGTTGAAGACGTTGTGGCCGCGAATAACCACCTCGCCGAGTGCACCGGTGGGCAGCAGCGCAATCCGTTGCGATTCGGACGGATCGGCGATCTCCACCTCGACACCCCAGATCGAATGTCCGACCGTCCCCGGCCGCGCCCCGAAATCGGGCTGGTTCACCGCCGCCGTCGGCGAAGTCTCCGACAACCCGTAACCTTCCAGAACCGGCGCACCGAAGACCTCCTCGAACGCCTCCAGCACCGACTGCGGCAGCGATGCGCCACCCGAGATGCACAGTCGCAGTCGCGGCGGTTCCGCCGACTCGCGCGCCGCGGCGATCAGACCGACATACATCGTCGGCACGCCGTGAAATGTATTGACGCCCCTGGCTTTCATCAGCCGAATGGCCTCGGCCGCATCGAATCGGGGCAGCAGCACAAGGGTCGCTCCGGCACGCCAGGTTGCGTTCATCGAGACCGACTGACCGAAGACGTGGAACAGCGGCAGCGCACCGAGCGCGACATCATCGCTACGCACATCGTTGGCGTCGAAGGCATTCACCGTCGCGTTCATCACCATATTCAGGTGACTGAGCTCGGCGCCCTTCGGCCGACCGGTCGTCCCACTCGTGTAGAACACAACCGCCGGATCCTCGGGCCGCCGCGTTACGAAGGTCGCAATGGGTTGTCCGGCAAGGGAATTCGGTTCGACACCGGGTATCTGCGCCGCCGCGGCGGCCGTCGCGCCCACCTGCGCGAACCACGGATGACATACCAGCAGGCGAGCATCGCTGTCGCGCAGCACATGTTCGACCTCACCCGCCGTCAGCAGCAGATGCACCGGAACCACCACCGCCCCGGCGGCGAGAATCGCATAGTAGGCGGCCGGAAAGTCGGCGGTATTGGGGCACATGAGCGCCACTCGGTCGCCGGGGCGCACACCGAGCTCGATCAGGGCGGCGGCCTGACGCCGCGCCCGTTCCCAGAGCTCGGCGAAGGTGATCCGCTCTGCGCCCTCGATCAGTGCGATCCGCTCCGGTCGCCTTCGCGCCTGTTCGGCCAGGATGCTCGCCAGGGACAGGGTCGCGTTCATAACGCGCGCCCGGTGAATCTCGTCATCGCTCTCCAAAAACTAGCAGCGCAAGTTTCAACCCAACGGTAGGGCACTGAAACTAGCAGCGCAAGTTTTTCGGCGGCTCCTGCAAGAATGCGATACATGGCCCGACCCCGCCGACCACTGCTCAGCCATGAGCGCATCGTCGAGACCGCGCTGGCCCTTGTCGACGCGGAGGGTCTGGCGGCCCTCTCGACCCGCCGCCTCGCCGCCGAACTCGGCGTACAGGGCCCCTCGCTGTACAACCATGTCGGCACCAAGGACGAACTCATCGACGCCGTGGTCGATTCCGTGCTCGGCGAGGTGGACACGTCGATGTTCGGCGAGCTGTCGGCCGACAATCCGGACTGGCGATCGGCATTGCGACGCTGGGCCCATTCGTATCGGACCGCCGTCGCCGCACACCCGCACATCGTTCCGGCATTGGCGAGCGGACCCGGCCATCGACCCAACGCGCTGCGCATGGCCGATGCCGTCTTCGGCGGCCTGGTTGCGGCGAACTGGCCGCGCCGGGAGGCGACAACCGTCGGCACGCTGATGCGCTACTTCCTCACCGGCTCATCTCTCGGCTCATTTGCCGCCGGCTTCCCCGCCGATGCCGAGGTCTACGCCGACGAATATCCACACCTGAACGAGGCGCACCTACTCGCCGACCGACAGCAGCGCATCGATCAGGTCGCATTCGAGGTCGGTCTCGAATCGCTATTGGACGGACTCGAGGGCCGATTCCAGTTACTACTCAGTAGTCAGTAGCGGAATCCCTTGCCGGAGCTGTTGATCGGGTCACAACCGGTGCGCCGATGCCGTACTGACCAGCGCCGCACCGGCTCGGTTTGCGAGGTCGCGCAACCGCCACGAAAACGCCTACGAGAGAGCGGGATTCACCGGAACCACGCGGCCGTTCGGCGCTCGGACCGGGGCTTTTGGTGCCGAGTTCGCGCCGTTGTCTGTGCATGGGATCACGTTGCTCCTTCGGAGCGTTGGGGCATAACGTAACTTCCTGTTAACAGGACGATGTCGTCCTGACCAATTCCTTTTATTCGGTCCCGCAGGAGGACATGCCCCGCAGTGCCCGCTCCCTCGATCAGGAAGTAGCGCAGCAGGTGTGGTTAGAAATGGCATACGCAACGCCTTGGCAAGTCAATGAAGTTCAGCTCGGCCGGTCCGAGAACAGTCGCTACCGCATTCGCGAACTGACCGCGCAACGTTTCGATCTACGATCCGACTGGGGCTACCTGTGCGCAGCGGGCCTGAGTCTGCTGACCTTTCTACTACTGTTCCAGCCCTGGGTTTCGGCAACGGGACCGAACGGCACGGTCAGCGCCAATGCCTTCGGCCGCATCGACGGCTTCACCAGCAGCAGTTGGCAATCGGACGGGCCGGACATGGTGAGCATCAGCGGCGCCTGGGCCGTCCTCACCACCATGGCGGTCGCTGGCACGGTCTGCTCGGTCGTGCTGTATTTCCGGGTGCGCAGCCAGGCGCTGTCCCGCCTGGTCATGGTCACCAGCGGCGCGGCCGCGATCTTCGTGCTCATCACCCTGCTGTACCTCAACAGCAAGGCGCCGGAACTGCGCGGACTCACCGAATCCGCCACTCACGCCGGACTTTTCAGCTGGCTCTTCGGCAATAACATGAGTTCGAACCTCGGGATGGGTGAACATCGAATCGCCAGTGCCGGAATCGACCTCGGCGCGACGCTCGGTGCATTCTCCGCATTTGGCGCCGCGCTGGCCGCCGCAGCCATGGGACTGCGCAAACGGCCGATCAGCGCAGTGCGCGTGGTCGCGACGCCGCAGCCATATCGCGCGAAGATCACTGCCTGACAACCCGACTCGGGCCGACCATCACTTGACGGTCGTATTCACCCAGTCGACAACGGCACGCTGATAGGCAGCGGTATTCGGTGCGAGATTCACCGAATGTCCGCTGCCGGGCAGCACGAAGGTGTGCAGCTTCGCCGCCGGGGCGAAGAACGGGGTCTCCGCGGCCAGCAGGGTGGTGGCGTCCCGGCAGATCGAATACGCGGGGCCGCAGGACAACCGGTCCACACTGCCATTGGCGATCATTACGGGCGCCTTGATGAGGCTGGACATCCCGGGCAGCGTGGAGGTCAGGCCGTCCGGATATTCGGAGAGCGAGAAGACCTCCTTGGTCTTCTCGTCCAGCTCGACCACCTTCGGGTCGGCATCCGGGCCGAAGAAATCCTTGGCCCGGGTGCCGGGCCTGGTCGTGAGATAGCCCGAATCCAGTCCGCGACCAGCGAATACGGGATCGTGGATGGCCTGGTAGTAGGTGGCGATAACGCCGAGCACCTCGGCGATATTGAGGGTGTGCGAATAGCCGGTGAGCAGTACGCCGTCGACATCGTTGTGCGCGGTCGCCTCGATGACGGAGGTACCCGAGGTCAGTGAGTGACCGACGGTGACGACCTTGCCGAAGGGCTGCGCGCCAGCGAACCCGCGCCGCAACGACTGGACTATTTCGTGCAGGGCGTCCGCGGTGGCGGTGGCGGTCAGCGTCATGGCCGGGGGGTGGCTGCTGTCGCCATTGCCGAGCCGGTCCATGGTCAGCGTCGCGAAACCGGCACGGTTCATTGCCCGCCGGAAGCTGTAGGTCTCCGGCTGGTAGGCGAAGTCCCAATAGGTGGCGTTGTAGTTGGAGCCCGACATCAGCACCATGACGACATCGGTCGGCTGTTGCGGCAGGCACAGCGTCCCGGCCAGATTGCCCTGCGGCACCGGGAACGAGACCGCCTGGCAACCGTCCGGCACCGCGGTATCGTCGGCATCGGCCACCCCCGGCGCGAGGCAGAGCAGTGCTGCGGCCGCGAATGCGGCAATGGACCGAACCGAGCTTCGCACGGGACGCGCCCCCTTTGGTGATATGTGAAAATCGCCAGCCTGGCATGCTGATCAGCCGTTCAGTGAGGCAGGCTATAGCGCGAGCTCGCTGCCGCGCAAGAATTGCTGCACGCGTCATGGAAAATGGCGGGCGGCACCCCGATTCCATTGCGGCACAAGATCAGAACCGATCGCCCCGCCACCACCTCCAGTACCTGTGCGGCACTCTAGCTCGACCAGGCTGGCAGGTATTCGCTGTCGGCGGCGCGCATGGCGTTGGCCGGATCGTCCACGGTGTCTTAGCCGGCGATCGAGAAGACAGTGCCATCCTTGCCACTTTCTGGCGAATCCCGATACCGCGCAAGGCGATTCGTTTGCTGCGAAACGGCCGGATCCGACGTCGGCGACAGATCCGACGCAACGGACATGCCGGACGTAAGACCGAATGCGGGACGTTTGCGATCTACAATCCGGACGTGAGCGCGCGAGCTGTGCATTTTGTTGGAAGCTACCCGGCTGAGAGTACCGACGATGCGATGCGGGCAATGTTGGACGGAGCGGGACCCCGGCTACGTACACTGCCGACCGGCGAGACCAGCCGCTACGAGTTCTATGTCCAGCCGATCATCACGGATCTGGTGTCCCAGGGCGCATTGGAGGTGCGCAAGCCCGGCAGCTGGCGTACCAGCCAGGAACGCACCATCCATCGCATCGCCCACGGCGCCGAATTCACCGGCGACATGATGGATCTCGGCTACCTCCGCGAGACACGGGAGGCGCTGCCGGTCTTCCAGAAGTTGCGCGAGGCACGCGATCTGCCCGGCCTCTCACTGCAAATGGGCATGCCGACCGATTTCACACTGACGTTCATCGCCCTCGGCCCAACCGGCCTACGATCACATAAGCAGGCATTCACCCACGCCTCCGTGCGCGATATCGCGGCGATCCGCGAACTGGTCGGCGACGACGTCGTCATTCAATTGGAGGCGACCGCCGAACTGGTGCTGCTGGCGAAAACGCAACCGGTACACCGCCAGTTCGAGGCGGCACTCGGACTCGGCCGTGGCATTGCCGCGCTGGCCGCCGCGGCACCGGCGGGCACCCGATTCGGGGTACACCTGTGCCTCGGCAGCATGAACAATAGATCCCGCGCCAGTATGCACGATACTCGGCCGCTGGTGGATCTGGCCAATTCCATTGCGCGGCAATGGCCGTCGGGACGCGTGCTGGAGTACGTGCACGGACCGCTCGCCGCGGGTGATGTGCCGCCTTCGACACTTCCGGAATTCTATGCGCCGCTGAAGGATCTGCGGCTGGGCGATGGCACGGCCTTCTATGCCGGTCTGGTGCACGATATTCCGACCGAAGCGCAGCAGGTGCAGACGCTGCACATGGTAGAAAGTGCACTCGGCCGACCGGTCGACGGCGTCGCCAGTGCCTGCGGACTCGGCCGCAGACCTCGGGAGATCGCCGACGCGATGGTGGCACGCGCCGATGCCATCGCCGGGGCGGAGTGACCGGGCCAGCCCGAATGCCGTTGTGGCCCTGGAAATTCCGGACTACTTCTTGCGGCCGACGCCGCCGATGAGCACCAACCCGGTTTTCGGCGTATCACCGTCGAGCCACTCCTGTACCGGTGCCAGGCCGGGCCCGAGCATTTCGAAACCGTCGAAGTACTTGGCCACTTCGGCCCGCGACCGGTAAAGGACCTGGGCCGTGCTACCGGCGGCTTGCGCGGTCGACTGCGCGATGAAGTCCGGATCGCTTTCATCGGACCCGTGGGTGAAGATGAAATAGCTACCCGGCGCCAGTGTCTCGTGGAAACGTGCGATGATCTCGGCCGGATTTTCATCGTCCATGATGTAATGCAGCACGCCGACCAGCACGATGGCGACCGGTTGCGAGAAATCTATCTTCGCCTCGGATTGCACCCGCTCGATGATGTCGTCCGGGCGGCGCACATCGGCCAGCATCGGAGTTACCCCGGGCAGCCGGGCCAGCAGCGCGTTGTTGTGCGCGAACACGACCGCGTCGTAGTCGACGGCCACCACCTTCGACGACGCATCGATCGCCTGCACCGCCTCGTGCAGGCTGGGTGAGGCCGGAATCCCGGCACCGATATCGATGAACTGACGCACGCCCGCATCGGCCGCCAGCTGCGCGCCCTGGAGCATGAACTTGCGGACCAGCCAGGCCAGCGTTTTGGTATCCGGTGCTATCTGCAACATGCGGTGGGCCAGCATCTGGTCCACCTCATAATTGTCCTTGCCACCCAGCAGGTAGTTGTACACCCGAGCCGAGTTCGGCTTCGATGGATCGACGCCCGCCGGTACCCGCTTGACGTCCGACACCGCACCTCCCTCGATATCGTCGATCATCGTAACAAGCCTTTCCTGCCGTCCGGCGGAAATACGCTGGCGATATGGGATGTCCCCCGCCCGGCCTCGTTCGACCGGTGCGGGCAACGCGAATTCGTAAATGATAGCGCTACAACGGCATTCGGCCACCTCACCGCCACCCCTTCCGCGTGCTGGTCGGTGCTGGCAATTTGCCCGGGTTGCCTCCACGGGGTGACGGTGCGGCAGCGGGAGCGTCGAGTTCTGAACCCCCGATACCCGATCATCGCCCCGGGAGTGGGGAACTGATCGTGGTGAAGTACTGGATCGCGGCCGCGACGATCACCGGGGCGGTGACCAAGAGCTGACCCGCAATGGTGCCGAGCGCCCCGACCGCGATGACGCCACCGACACAGCCGACCGCGGCGGCGGGCAGGATCGGACCGAAGAGCCCGATAATCGTGGCGCTGGCGGCCGCCGCACCGGCCGCCCCGCCGAGCACACAGCCCACGGCCGCGCCGCCGAGGCCACCGACCACCGTGCCGACAAGGGCCCCCATGGCGATGGTGCTGCTCATCCGATTCCAGGCCGCGACCTCGCGCTCGTATTCCGATCGAAACGGCGCTTGATCCTCGAAGGGCAGCGCCACCGGCCGATAGACCGCGCGCGCCATATCGAATTGCGGTACCAAGGTCGCGCTGTGCTCGGAAATCGCTGCCGCGATGGGGAATTCGAAATCGTCGAGCCGCAGCCGCAATGGCATCGCGGCGACCACCGCACCGTCGGCGGCCCTGATCTCGAAGACATCGTTGTCCGATGACAGTGTTCCCGAGTCGATGTCGATCACACTGGCGCCGTCGACCGCGCGTGCGGTGAAGACAACGCCGTCGATCTCTTCCGGGGTTTGGGCGGTGGCGGTGCCCACGGCAGTGGCGGCGGCGAGTGTGCAGGTGAGGATGAATGTGGTGACGCGCATGCTTGACCTTTTCTAGTGATGCGAAGCCGGGATATCGGTTCAGGACAGCTGGGCCAGCGTGACGACGACCGCCGCACCGATCTCCTGTTGGCCGGAGATGGTCAGGTGGACACCGTCATCGAGGTGCCCGTCGAAGCCCGAGGCGGGAGCGGTTATCGCGAACACATCCACGGTCGGTTCCGACTGATCGATGAGCGTCTGGGCGGTCTCGGCCATATCGGAAGTGCGCCAACCGATTCCGGCCCGCTGAAAGTGCGGGAACGCGGCCGACCTGCCCTCGTCCACCGCGGCCGGTGTGAGCCACAACCAGCGTGCACCGGTGACACGCAGCGTCGATTCGCGCAGCAGTAGCAGATTGCGGGTCGTTTCCGACATGCTCACCAGCCGGGGTCCGTCGGGCCCGCCGAGACGCTGGGCATCGTTCGCGCCGAGTTGGCACAGCACCCAGTCGGGCCGCTGACCGACCAGCGTGGCCAGTCCGGTGAGCGCCTGTGTGGTGGTGCAACCGGATACGGCCAGATTGCTGAGTCGGATGCCGTCCTCCGGACGGCGGATGGCCAGCAGCGCCCGCACTATCTCGAACCAGGACAGCCGATCCGCCGTCGTGCTCTCCCCGATGGCGACGACGTGCTGCCCCGGCTCGAATGGGAGCCGGTCCACCGCATCGGCCACTTCGGCATCGGCCAGGAGTTCGGTGGCCGCGGCTCGGGTCTGTTCGTCGAATCCGGCGCACAGTCGCGTGTACTCGGCCGGCCCCAGGCCGAACAGGCCCGCGATGCGGATGTCATCGAGCCCGTTCACATACGGCAACGCCCGCTCGGGCCGCTGGAACCGGATCAGCTTCTCGATCAGCTCGACATGCACGATCAACTCAATTCTCTTAGGTGAATCGTTCACTGAAGTGAACGATGCTGCGGTGTGTACGATAGCGTGGTGAGCGAAGCCGAGCAAGGGGATGCGCAGCCCCCGCCACGCACACGGGCAGTGACCTACCTGCTCACGCAGTTGGGCGCGCACGCGGCACAGCGATTCGCCGAACTCATCAGCGATCTGGACCTGACCCCGCCCGATATCGGACTGCTGCGCATGATCGCCACCCAGCCCGGACGCAGTCAGCGGTCACTGTCCGCCGAACTCGGCGTCGTCCCGAGCCGCATCGTCACCCTGATCGACCACCTCGACCGCAAGGGCCTGGTAGAACGCCGCCGCGGCGCCACCGACCGCCGCAATCACGAACTGCACCTCACCCCGAAGGCACAGCAGCTGATGGGCCAGGTATGGCAGCTCGGCCAGGCGCACGAAGCCGATATCTGCGCAAGCCTGAACGACGCCGAATACGAACAATTGGCAACCCTGCTCAATCGCATCGCCGACCAGCAGCACCTGAAACCGGGCGTCCACCCCGGCTATCGCCGAACCTCGCTCCCCCCGAGCGATACGTAGCCGAACCGTCGTCCGACGAAGCTAGGAGGACATCCGCCCCGACCAGGCATCGACGCGTGCCGCCCCGCAGATGCTCTGGTCGACTGGAGTGGCGCCACAGTGCGCATCGAACCCGGGCCGATGCGGACTGTGCTGTCCTACGCGTCGAGGGACCGCGAACAATCCCGCAAAGACGGCAGCGAGAATTCCCACGGCCCACCACAGCGTGAGCCCGAACGTGCGGGAAAAATTCTCCGCGTTGGCCATTTCGCCCGCTTCGCTGAGGATTTCGGTGACCCGATCACGCCCGCCGGGTTGTGTGGCCCGGCCCTGGATGCCCCGGCAGCTCATGGGCGTCTCGGTGGGGTTGGTGTTGGCCGATCTGTCCTGCACACAAACTCGCAAGCCAGAGATGATCCGCGCCTGCGCCTGCTCGTCCAGGCCCGCCACGGCGAGTTCGGTGCGGACCCGGGGTATGACCGCATCGACGCCGCGATCGGAACCGCTGTCGAGCTGGGTGAAGAAGATCACCCCGGCGAGCGCGACGCCGAGCGCGACGCCGAGTTGCTGAGCGGTGTTCACCAGGCCGGACGCCGACCCCGCATCGTCTTTGGGGACCGCAGCCAGCACGAAGTCGATGGTCGGCGAGACGATCAGGCCGAAGCCGAGTCCCGAAATGGCAAGCGGTGCAATCAACTGCCACGACGTGATCGCCGGGCCGTACCGCCCTTCGGCCCACACGCAGCTGGCGAAGCCCGCCGCGTTCAGCAGTGCTCCGGCCATCAGCACTTGCCGCCCGTACCGGGGTATCAGCACCTCCACAGCTATGGCTGCCGCCACGGCAGCGCCTACGGCGAAGGCGCCAGCGGTCAGACCGGCCCGCAGTGGCGACCAGCCGAGGCCGAGCTGCATGTAGAGCGTCCAGACGAGGAAGAATCCGCCGAGCGCGATCCAAAAGATCAGCCAGAGCACGCAACCGATCGTGAATGATCGCACCCGAAACAATCCGAGAACTATCAGCGGTGAACCGATCGTCCGGGCGCGTCGATGTTCGTAGACCACAAGGACGGCAAGCACGGCAACCGCACCGGCCATCATCGCGAAAGTCCATGCCGGCCACCCGAATCGGCGGCCTTCCATAAGCGGGTAGACCAGCATCGCGATCGCGGCCGTGACGAGCCCGGCGCCGACGAGGTCGAGCTTCGCAGCGGTCGCGGACTTCGATTCGCGCATCGCGAACAGGGCCGCGGCGATAGCGCCGATACCGACCGGGACATTGACCAGAAAGATCGGCCGCCAGTCGAGGCCGAACGCATTCCAGTCGACGAGGACACCACCGAAGGTCGGCCCGACGACCGCCGCCGATCCGACGATGGCACCGAAGATGCCGAGAACCCTGCCCCGCTCGTTGGGCGGGAAGGTGACGTGGATGAATGCGAGGATCTGCGGCACCATCAGTCCGGCGGTGCCTCCCTGAAGAAACCGCGAGACGATGAGCATGCCCGGGCTGCAGGCGATGCCGCACAGCGCTGAGGCGATGGTGAACCCGGCGACTCCGGTCAGGAACAACCGGCGGCGGCCGTAGATATCGCCGAGCCTGCCACTGGTGATGAGGACTACGGCGAACGCCAGCACGTATCCCGCGACGATCCATTCGAGCTGTGCATATTGCGCCCCAAGGTCACGTTGGATACTCGGTACCGCGACGTTGACGATGGTGGTGTCGAGCAGGTCCATGAACCCCGCGACGAGGACGACGGCGAGCGCGATCCAGCGTCGGCGCTCCTGCGACGTCGAACGCCGCTGGGATATCGGCGGACAACTCCACTGCCACACCATCTATGGCCCTCCCATCATTGAAAGTGCAGTAGCCCGGATGGTTTCGGTCAGGGCCGAGCGTTGGCCGATGTCGGCTTCCGCATGGTCGCGAGGCTCATCAGGGACGGGTTGAAGTGCCCCACCGCCTCGCCGCCGCCGGGGACGGTGCGGCCGTGGGATTGCAGGTAGTCGACCAGGCCGATAGCGGCGCCGGTCCAGCCCTGCGGTGTGAACGATTGCACCGCTTGGGTTTTGCGATCGTTGTAGATGAGCCCGGCCCAGCGTGCGCCCGCACCGCGGTCGTAGCTGTCCGGGTCGGTGGATGACGTGGTCATGGCGGAAAAGACGCCAGAATCGATCGTGCCCATTTCCTCGATGCCCAGCCAGCTGCCGGGAGCGGACAGTGCGTTCAGGGTGTCGAACAGTTGATCTTGGGCGGCGGGGGTGAGGTAGATGACGAGACCTTCGACCAGCCATGCGGTCGGTAGCGATGGGTCGAAGCCGTTGTCGCGCAGGGCAGTTGCCCAGTCGTCGCGCAGATCGACGGCGACTTCGTGACGTTCGGCGGTTGTCGTCGCGTCGGCGTCGTCGAGCACGGCGCGTTTGAATTCGAGGACCGGCTGGCGGTCGAGTTCATAGATGACCGTGCCGTCCGGCCAGGGCAGCCGGTACGCGCGGGAGTCGAGTCCGGCGGCGAGGACGACGACTTGACGCACACCCGCCTCGGTGGCGGAGCGCAGATAATCGTCGAAGTACCGGGTGCGTCCGGCTTGGAAAGCTTGAAACAGCGGTCCGAAGTCGGCCGAGCGCAGCGGATGTTGCTTCGTCAGTTCCGGGTCGGCGGTGAACAGCTCGGCCCATTCGTCGCCTGCGGCGCGACAGAACACTTCGGCGAACTCGTCGACGGCCAGTGCCTGCGGGTGCCGAGCTGCCAAGCCGCGGGCTGCTGCGACGAACAGCGCCGTGGCGCCGACGCTTGTCTTGATGTCCCAGGAATCGTTGTCGTTGCGCGTGGTGCTCACTTTTCTCCAATCAGGGTCGGGTTACTGGTGTGATGGGCGGGGATGCTGTCGTCGGCGGCGAGGAATTCGTCATGGCGTGCCACCGGGACCGTGATCAAACGATGACGCGACCCCGGTGCTGTAGTCGGCGGCCGAGACCTGCTCGCGGCTGTAGCCGTGCAGCGAGAGCCCGTAAATGCATAAGCCGTCGAGAAACCACTGCAGTGCGCGGACGAGGATGCCCAGCACAGTGAAGGTCGATGGGCGGGGGTCGGAGGAGTCCGGGTCGGCGGTTTCGATGAGCGTGTCGGGCGGGGCGTTCGCGGTCACGGGAGTTCCCCTTCCGGCGCCGGCGTGGCGGTTTTCGTGGGCGAGGGGGTGTTTGCGGTGCTGGAGTGCGCGACGATGTGGATGTCGCGGCGGACTCGCCCCGCCCAGTACGGACGCATGGGGGTGGTGGTCTGCCGATGGATCGGGGCGTCTTCCCAGGCGAGGAACGCCTCTTCGTCGGTCCATTCGGACAGCAGGATGTAGTGGTCGTCGTCGGCGCACGGCCGCAGCAGCTCGTCACGAATATGACCTGGCGTACCCGCCACCTGCGCAGTGACCTGCGCATATGCGGCTTCGAATGCTGCTTCCTCGCCCGCCCGTATGCGGGCTCGGACCATCACTCGCGCGGTCATGCGATCACCTGGCCGGTACGGGCCGGTTCGTTCACCATGCTCAGTTGCATATCGCTGCTGGTGCGGACGGCACGCAACGCAGCGGTGGCGACGTCCTGTTTGCGGCTGCGTTCGAAGGCATGGAAGCAGCCCTCATCGGCCCAGTCGCTGGTGACGACGAAAACGCACATGTCCGGGTCCGCGGATACGGCTCGGGTGATGCGCTGCTGGCGGAAACCCGGGGACTGTGCGGCCAAGGCGAACACCGGCCGTAGGCCCTCGAGCAGGCGGGTAGCGTCGCGTCTGGCGACGGTCATGGTAATGGTGGCGCGCAAGGCGGTCATCGTCAGATTCCTCCGTCGACGTTGAGGCAGATGCCGTTGACGAACTGTGCGAGTTCGCTGGCGAGGAACAGCACGGCGCCGGCGACGTCGCCGGGGCGGCCGAGACGGCCGAGGGCCGCCAGGGCTGCGTAGCGCTGTTTCTGCGGTTCGGCCAGACCGATGATCTGGTCGGTTTCGATGATTCCCGGGGCGACGGTATTGACGCGGATGCCCTGTGGACCCAGCTCCTTACACAGCGAGCGAGTCAGGCCGTGCACGCCGGCTTTGGACGCGGTGTAGTGCGTCCGGTTGGGCATTCCGACATTCGCGACGGCGGAGGAGATGTTGATGATCGACGCGGACTCGCCGAGGCGGGGCAGAAGCGCGCGCACCATCAGGTACATCCCGGTCAAATTGGTGTCGACGACGCGGTGCCATTCAGCCGGATCCATCTTCAGCAGTGGCGTATTCGACACGACCCCTGCGTTGTTGACGACGATGTCGACGGTGGCCGGGGCAGTCTCGACGATGGCGGCGACTTCCGCAGGGTCGGCGACGTTTGCGAAGCACACGCGGCCGGGTGCGGTGGCCTCGTCCAGTTCGCGTGCGAGATCGGCGGCGGCGTCGCTGGGTTTGCTGCCGATCGCTGTCACTTGTGCGCCTTGTGCGGCCAACGCGCGGACGATGCCAAGGCCGATGCCGCGGGTGCCGCCGGTGACGATCGCGGTCTTGCCGGTCAGTCGCAGGTTCAGCTGCGTCTGCTGCACGGCTGGGGGGTCGTCGGTTGTCGGATGCTCGCGCTGTCGCACAGCGCATCCGAGCCGACTGGCGCGGGTGTTCTCGTTGTCGTTCACTGTCGGACTCCTTGGGGTCGGCGCAGAATCAACGCACTGTTGAAGCCGTCGTATCCGCGTGCGGCGACGGCGGCGACATGGACGGCCGCTCGTTGCGGAGCGGCGATGAAATCGAGTTCGCATCCAGGGGCCGGATTGACCAACGCCCCGAACGCTGGCAAGGTTTGCTCCCGCATTGCCAGCACGGCGGTGGCAACGTCGAGCGCGGAACTGCCATGGGCGGCTCTGCCCAGCAGTCCTTTCTGACCGGTGACCGGCACCCCGTCGGGGAAGACGGCGCGGATCGCGTTGGCTTCGGCCCGGTCGGCAGCTGGCACACCGGCTGAGTCGGCGAACAGGACATCTGTTCGCCCCGGCGAGGTCTGCGCACGCCGCAGCGCTCCCCGTAATGCGGCGGCAAGGTAATTCGATGGCTGCTCGCCGGTCATGTCGCCGCAGGGGTGGGAGGTACGTCCGTCGTGGTTGGCGGCATACCCTGCGACCTCCGCGTACACATACGGTGCGCCGCGCCGCAGCGCGTGCTGCTCTTCCTCCACAACGAAGATGGCACCGCCCTCGCCGGGGACATATCCGGCGGCAGCGACATCGAAGGGGAGATATCCGCGTGCGGGGTCCTTTTGCCGGCTCAGCCATCCGCTGCGCTGCAAGCAGGTAAGCGCGTAGGGACCCAGCGGCGCCTCGGTACCGCCGGCCAGGACGACGTCGGTTCCGCGACGGATGGCACGAGCTGCGTATCCGAGGCTGTCCAGGCCGCCCGCCGCTTCCGAGACGAGGACGCTCGACGGACCTTTCATCTGATGCAGAATCGAGGTTTGCCCAACGCTTGCCGCATAAAACCAGGCGATCGATTGATAGGTGCCGACGGTGCGTTTCTCTCCCGACCACAGCCGCTGCAGCTCCTGCTGGCCGAAGTGATTTCCGCCGGACGAGCTCGCCAACGCGACCGACATCTGGTACGGATCCAGGCTGGACGGATCGAGCTCCGCATCCGCCAAGGCCTGCGTTGTCGCCGCCATCGACATCCACGTCCACCGGTCGGTCTGCACGATCAGACGGCGGTCCATGTGTAGCTCCGGCACGAAGTCGCGGACCTCTCCGGCCAGCGTGGTCGAATACCCGGAGGCGTCGAAGTGGGTGATCGGTGCGATCCGGTTCTCACCTGCCATAACGGTTTTCCAGTGCTCGCTCGCCGACGTGCCGCTCGGGGCGACAATGCCGATCCCGGTGATCACCGCTCGGCGGGTCATCGCAACTCCTCCGGACGGGTGAAGACCATCGCGGACTGGAAACCGCCGAACCCACTGCCGACCGACAACGCCGTGTCGACGGCAGCGTTGCGCGCGATGTTCGGGACGTAGTCCAGGTCGCACTCGGGGTCTCGGTTACTCCAGTTGGCGGTCGGCGGTATCACGCCGGTGTCGATCGCCAATGCGCAGGCCGCCATTTCGATCGAGCCGATCGCCCCGAGCGAATGCCCGACCATCGACTTGATCGAGCTGATCGGCACCTCGTACGCGGCCGCACCGAGCGCCTTTTTGAAGGCGGCCGTTTCATGGCGGTCATTTTGCTTCGTGCCCGAACCGTGTGCGCTGATGTATCCGATCGCGTCGGGATCGAGCCGGGCTTGGTCCATCGCGGCCCGGATGGCAATGCTCATCTCGAGCCCGTCCGGGCGGAGTCCGGTCATGTGGAAGCCGTTGCAGCGCGAGGCATACCCGCCGATCTCGCAGTAGATGTGGGCACCCCGGTCCAGGGCGTGTTCGAGCTTCTCCAACATCAGCACCGCCGCACCTTCCCCGAGCACGAATCCGGCCCGCGTCATATCGAAGGGGCGGGACGCGTGCGCGGGATCATCGTTGTCATCGGTGGTCGCCCGGATCGCGTCGAACGCGGCGACGGAGATCGGTGAAATAGGCGCGTCCGATGCGCCGGCAAGAACGAAGTCGGCGTCACCGTCTTCGATCATGTGAAGTCCGTAACCGATCGAGTCGATCCCGGATGTGCAGCCCGTCGAGATGACCGCTGCCGGACCGTGCAACTCGTACAACGCCGAAACCTCGGCGGCCATGCTGCTGGGGATGAGGGCCTGATACATGTGGGGCAGCACGGACCCCTCGTCGACCAGCCATTCCCGGCCACCGTCACTGGCGATCACGTACTCGTTCTCCAGGGTGATGGTGGCTCCGACCGCCGAGCCCAGCGACACCCCGAACACCTCACGCGCGGCGTCGGACAACTCCAGACCGCTGTCCGCCATCGCCTCGCGGGCGGCAACGAGCGCGAACTGAGTCATCCGATCACAGCGGCGCGCCTGCCTGGGCGACAACCCGTATGCCTGCGGATCGAAATCGCATTCCGCCGCCACCTGGGAGCGAAACCCCGTCGGATCAAAGGAACTGATCCGACGGGTCGCTGTTCGCCCGGACGACAAACAGTCCCAGAACGACCTGCGTCCGATTCCGCCTGGAGCGACGACCCCGATCCCCGTGACGGCGACCCGGGTCATCGAGCTCTCTCCGCTGTCACCGGGGCACGCTCCGACGGTTCGGTGTCCACGTGGCCGAGTTCGGGTCGTGGGGCGAGTGGTCCGAGATGGAAGACGACGCTCGCGGTCTCGGTCCCGACATTGCGCAACCGGTGCCGGACACCGATCGGGATGAACAGTCCCTGCCCCGCTGTCACCGACCACTCCTCGCCGTCGAGGTCGACGGCGAGGACCCCCTGTACGCAGTACAGAAACTCCTCCGAATATGGGTGGTAGTGCTCGGCGATGCGCTCGCCCGCCGCCAATGTGGCAACGCCGGTGAACCCGGACGTGCTACCGACGGTTTTCGGGCTCAGCACAGTCCTGATCTCACCTCCCCGGCGGCGGTCAGCGGGAAGGTCGGAAGCATCGACGCGGCCGGGTCGAACGCTCGGCACGCCGACAGAGTCGCCGTGCTGCGGCGGTGCAGCTTGGGCGCCGGATTCCACGGCGTGGCGCCGTTCGACCTTTTCCTTGATGAGTTGCATCTGGATCACGCTGTTGGTGTTGATTCGGTCGGTCATGCCAGCGTCGTCGAGCGGTGCACCCGGTCGCATGTGAAAGTCCTGAACCCAGGTCATTTGGGTTCCCGCTCCGGACTCGGCATAGTGCCAGCGGATGCGCATGTACTCGAACGGTCCGGTCTCCACGCGATGTGCGTTAACGGTTCGGTTGATCGGGTCAACGGTTCGTTCGCTGACCCAGCTCCATACTCGACCCGCCTCGTCCGGGTGCATCGTGAGCCGGAATCGGACGGTGTCGGCGTGCTGTGCGAGAACGTCGACGGCGGCGTATTCGGAGAACAGATCCGGCCAGCTTCGCACGTCGTTGGTCGAGTTCCACACCACGTCGAGGGGGGCATCGATGTGGATCGTGTTTTCTGTGTGGCCGGACATCACGCGACCTCCAGGTTCACTGCACGCTCGACGTACCGGACCAATTCGCCACCGGTCATGTCGATCAGCTCAGCGGGCAACCTGATATCGAAGTCGCGTTCCACAACACTCTGGATCTCGAAGACGGCAAGCGAATCTACGCCGAGTTCTGCCATTGTCGAACTGTCTGCCGACTGCAACTCGTGTGGGCTGATATCGACCCCGACGTGCTTGTCCAGGATCGCGCGGAGGGTTTCAATGGTGAATGTTGCGGACACTTTACTTCTCCTCATTCCATTTTGTGTCGGCATCCGACTCCGGTCGGTTCGGAATATCCAGCGTGGGACCGGTTTGCGGTGTCCAGCTGTAGAACATGTGGGCGCGCGCATCCGCCGGGGATTGCCATGTCGCAAGGTAGGGTGAAATGAATTCACCCAGCCGGGAGCTCACGCGCGCGAACTCCGGATGCTGCTGAGCCGTACCGATTGCGGCCGCGCTGGGTTCCGCAGTCTCCAGCAAGTGCACATAGAGATCACCCAGGACGTAGAGCTCTCGCCGGGCGACGCCTGCGATCGCCGGCAGATCCGTCGCGTCGGATTCGGCGAAGATCTCGGCAACGCGGGAAGCAGCGTGCGGAAGTACTCGAGCGATGATCAACGAACGATTCATTTCGAAACCCCGCGCCTGCCGAAAACGACTCGCTCGGACGCACGCGCCATTGCAGCGCAGTTGCTACAACGTTGAATAAACATAGAGCTTCTCCTATATGGATTCGTGGGTAAATGGGCTCGACGCCGGAATACATCGAGGCGTGCCATGAACTTTACTGGCGGAGCCGGGCGGTAATCCACAACCCTTGATGTGCTTTAACCAGCACCTTTGGGTTGCGATAAACAACACCAAGGTAGCGCTGTACGATGGGATAAGATTCCACGACTTTCGTAGCAACGATCGTGGAACACCGTCGAAATGGCGTTAACGACGATGCAGTTGCACGCGATTCGCCGCCGCGAGAATGGATGCGGAAACAATATTGCTAATTGCAATATTCTATAGAAGCGAAGCGGCCGTGCGCCCGATCGGGGCTGCCCAGGAGTCCAGCGCCGAGCACAACGCCCGAATCCGCACTGCGTTTGCCGCTGGACGTACTCAGTGTGCGGGATATCTTGACCCACAACTGATCTCGAAGTTGTGCGTAATGGTTGACAATGACGGGGTTGATAATCGCAACCCCAGCCCGGCAGGACAGAGCCGTCGCGCTCGAAGACATCATCATCGACACCCCTAGAGGCCTGCGCGCTCGCTGTCCATCGCCGATGTCTTCCTGCGCCGACAGGACTGGAAGCTCCGGACGCTACCGCGACTCGGCGGGCTGACGTCAGCGCACGGCGGGCCGGCCAGCACAGCGGGATACCGATCCGGCGCATTTGGATAGCGCGGCAAACTCGACATAGCCACAGATTTGCCAGATGCCCACAGGATTCGGCATTTCTCCCTACCCTGGCGGCCCCGGCCGCTTAAGCTGACTGCGCCGCAACGTGCGACAAATACTCGAGGTCGGGATAGACGTCCAGGAGGTGCGGAATGCCGGAAGCCGGTCGTTGGTGCCGATCGCGTCCGATATTGATTGCGAGCATGTTGCCGATTGCGGTCGTTCTCGGCACCGGAGTAGCCAGCGCATCCCCGTATGACACTGCGCAGGCACCTGCCACGTCACCGACGACAGCGGACCGGCTATCGCTGACGCGCCATGAGCACGGGCAAGATCCTTTCCCGTCGCCGACCCTGCTCGCTCTACTCGGCCAGTCGCCGATCGGTACGCACCGCATCGATCGTGTTCTCGGCACAGCGAATCCGCTCGCCGCCGACAGCTGGACCCGAATCGCGACGGTGGACGCGCCGGACGCGCCGCCGGCCGTGGATCAGGAGCCGATCCAGGCGTTCTGCGAGCACATCCCGGTGGATCCCCGCCGATGCTCCGTCACCGCCGTGGACGCGAGCGTCGGTGCGGCAATCGGTGCGGGCCTCGCCGCGGGAGTGTTCGCGCCCGTCGCGGTGGCCGCTGGCGCGGTCGGCGCGGCCGCCGGGTTCGTCGCCGGTATCCCGTTCATGCCGACCGGCTTGGTTGCCGGCCCGCTCCTCGGCGCGGCCGTCGGCGCCGCCGCCATTGCCGGACCTGCCGCCGTGCTCGGTGGGGCACTCGGGGCATCGGTCGGGGTGGTAGTCGGCATCACCACGCCCCTCCCGTGAGCGGACGGGCGAACCGATGGATTCGGTTCGCCCACACCTCACCGAAATAGACGCAATCATCGATCCAGTCGTGCATTGAGAATCCGGGCGATCTGGGCAATCGCATCCGGCTCGGTCATTGCGAGGTGGGTCGCATCGATGTCGAAAACCGAGATCTGACCCCGGACCACCCGCGCCCATCCCTCGTGACCCGCAGCATCGGATCGCCTTTCACGTGTCGCGGCGAAGTAGAGCATGTCGCTGTCCAGGACCGCGGGCCGCCACGCACCGGCTGCCCGCACCGCCAGGTTGTAGGCGTCGGTCAGGCGCTCGATCCGTGCGGCGTCGATACCGAGGCTGCCTCCCAGGTGCCGTTCGATCAGGTCGGCGGCCTCCTCGGCGGTCGCATCGGGGCTCACGAAATCGACGCCCATGACCGGGCCGAGATTGCCGATCAGTTCTCCGGGCGTGACGGCGCGCAGCGTCGACTCGTCGACACCGTCCACCTCGGCGTCCAACAGCGCCAACAGCGCAACCTGTTCACCGGCGGCGCGCATCTCGACGGCAATGGCATGGGCGATCACACCACCCAGCGACCAGCCGAGGAGATGATATGGGCCGTGTGGCTGAACCGCGCGAATCTCGTCGAAGTAGCGTTCGGCCATTTCTTCGATCGACGTGGGACCGGGGATCTCGCCGCCGATTTGTGGCGCCTGCAGGCCGTAGATCGGTCGACCGTCGGAGAGGTACCGGTCGAGTGTGCGGTAACACCACGACAGGCCCACCGCCGGGTGGATACAGAACAGTGGCGCTCGCTCACCGCCGGTCCGGATCGGCAGCAGCACGTCGAAACCGTCATCGGTCCGGTCGACCGCCCGACCCGAGCGCATTCCGGATTCGATCCGCTTTGCCAGGTCGGCCGGACAATGATCCGACAGCATCCAGCTGATCGGAATCTCGTAGTCGAGTTCCTTGCGCAACTCGCTCACCACTTGCACCGACTTCAGCGAGTTACCACCCAAGGCGTAGAAGTCGTCATCGACGCCAACCCGATCCACGCCGAGTACCGTTCCGAAGGCCCGGGCGACCTCCCCTTCCAGCCACGATGAGGGCTCCCGGAACTCCCCTATCGCGAGCACCGGCTCCGGTAACCGCGTGCGGTCCAGCTTCCCCGACGCGGTGAGGGGCACCGTGTCGAGCACCATCATCGTGGCGGGCACCATGTAGTCGGGCAGTTTGGCTGCCGCGTGCGCCGAGACCGCTGCGGTGTCGACCGTGGCGCCCGCGGCAGGCACGAGGTAGCCGACGAGGTGGTCCACCGCACCGGTCGAGCGCACCACAGCGATTGCCCGGGCGATGCTGGGATGCTCGGCAAGTACCGCCTCGATTTCACCGAGTTCGATGCGCAGGCCGCGCAGCTTCACCTGGAAATCGGTGCGGCCCAGGTATTCCAATTCGCCGTCGTGGCGCCAGCGCACCAAGTCGCCGGTGCGGTACATGCGTCGGCCGTCACCGTACGGGTCGGGCACGAACCGTTCCGCGGTGAGGCCCGGACGTGACCGATAGCCGCGCGCGAGCTGGGCGCCCGCCAAGTACAACTCCCCGGCGACACCGGGCGGCACCGGACGCAACCGGTTGTCGAGTACGTATGCCCGCGTGTTCCATACCGGTGTGCCCATCGGCATGCTCCCGCTGTCGGCTTCGGTCACCGGATGCGCGGTCGCGCACACGGTGAACTCGGTCGGCCCGTACAGATTGTGCAACTCGACCCCGGGCACCATTCGCCGCACCGCGGCCACCACCTCGGGGCCGAATGCCTCACCGCCCACCAGGAGCGTCCGCACCGATTCCAGCGACCCCGCAGGCGCCGCGTCCGCAAATACCGCCAGCATCGACGGCACCAAGGCGGTGATCGTGACCCGCTGGGTGGCAATGGTTTCGGCGAGATAGGCAGGGTCGGTATGTCCGTCGGCTCGCGCGATCACCAGCCGCGCCCCCACCGCCAGTGTCGCGAACAGCTCCCACACCGACATGTCGAACGTGGCCGGGGACTTCAGCATTATGACGTCATTCGGCGTCAGCGCGTAGGTCCCGCTGAGCCACCGCACCTGGTTGACCGCCGAACAATGCGATACCGCAACGCCTTTCGGCCGCCCGGTCGACCCGGAAGTGAAGAGCACATAAGCGACATTGTGCGGCCGCAGCGGTGCGAGCCGATCGGCGTCGGTGACCGGCGCATCATCGAATCCGGACAGCTCCAGTCCATCGAGGGACGACAGCTCGAGCACCGGTGCGGCGATCGACTGCATGTACGCGATACGGTCGTCGGGAAGTTCCGGATCGACCGGCACGTACCCACCGCCAGCGGCGTGCACCGCGTACATGGCGGTGACCTGGTCCACTGAACGCGCCATCCGCAGCGCCACCAACGACTCCGGCCCCACTCCGCGCGAGATCAACCACCGCGCCAACCGGTATACGCGAGACGCGAATTCCGCATAGGTCAGCGACTGTTCGCCGAATATCACCGCGGGCCGGTCCGCATACGACTGCACGGAGTGGGCGAAGACCGAGGTGAGCGTCTCTCCGGACGGGAGCCTGCGATCGGTCGAATTCCACTGCGTCAGAACGGCTTCCCGTTCATCGGCGCCGAGCAGGTCCACCTCGTGTACCGGCTGTGCCGCATCGGTCACCAGTGCGCCGAGCAACCGCAGCAGGCGATCGACGATCGTGGTCACCGTCATCGCGTCGAAGAGGTCGCTCGCGTAGGTCACCGCGCCGCCGATACCGGCCGGGGCACCGGTGGAGTCGTAGGAATCCGACACCGTGATCTGCAGATCGAACAGTGCGGTGTCGGCCTCGGCGGTCACGGCCGACGCCGAGAGCCCAGGAAGTTCGAACTCGGCCGTCCCGACGTTCTGGAATGCCAGCATTACCTGGAACAGTGGATGGTGGGCATGCGACCGCACCGGATTCAGCTCCTGCACCAGCCGCTCGAACGGAACATCGGCGTGCCCGAACGCGGCCAGATCGGTCCCGCGCACGTGCTCGAGCAGCTGGGTGAAGGTCATCCCCGGGGTCAACCTGGTCCGCAGCACCAGGGTATTGACGAACATCCCGACCAGATCGTCGAGTTCGGGTTCGCCGCGTCCAGCGTATGGAGTGCCGATCGCTATATCGTCGCCACCGGCCAGCCGAGCCAGCGTGGCCGCGAGCGCAGCGTGGAAGACCATGAACAGCGTCGTGTTGTGTGCCCGCGCGACCCGCTGCACTCCCGCGTGCAGATCGGCATCGAGAGTTATCGGTACGCTCGCGCCCGCATAGGTCTGCACGGGTGGACGCGGTCGGTCGGTCGGCAGCTCCAGCAGCACCGGTAGCTCCGCCAATTCGAGTGTCCAGTAGTCGATCTGGGCGCGTAGCAGCGATTCGGGATCGTCTTCGGTGCCCAGCACCGTCCGCTGCCAGATCGCGTAGTCGGCGTACTGCACCGGCAGCAGCGACCAGTTCGGCGTCTCCCCGAGCCAGTGCGCCGTGTACGCGGTCATCATGTCCCGTGCCAGCGGGCCGAGCGACGATCCGTCGCAGGAAATGTGGTGCACCACCACGGCCAGGACCCACTCGTTCGGCCCGAGTTCGAACAACCGAATCCGCACCGGCGCATCGACTGTCACATCGAACGCCGTCGAGACGAACGCCGATAACGACTCGGCCAGCTCCGGTTCCGTGACCGAGGTCACCGATATCGGTGCAAGTGCCTCGGCGACGGGCAGGACAACCTGCAACGGCTCGCCTTCGGCATACGGGTATACGGTCCGCAGTACCTCGTGCCGGTTCAGCACGTCCTCGATGGCCGCACGCAGCGCGTCGAGATTCAGCTTTCCGGACAGCCGTAGCACGATCGGAATGCTGTAGGCGGCCGAGCCGGGTTCGAGGCGGTTCAGGAACCACATCCGCTGCTGTGCGTACGACAGCGGAATTCGCTGCGGCCGTGGCTGTGCGGTCAGTGCCACCCGACCGGTGTCGGCCTGCGATTCGGCGCGCGCGGCCAACCTGGCAACCGTCGGCGCCTCGAAAATCATCGATGCCGGGATGGTCGCGTCGAGCGCGGCACCGATCCGCGCGGCCACGCGGGTGGCCACCAGGCTGTTGCCACCCAGTTCGAAGAAATCGTCGTCGGCGCCTACCGGACCGTCGATGCCGAGGACGTCGGCGAATACACCGGCAACTATTTCCTCCACCGGTGACGCCGGGGCCCGGAATCGCTTGGCCTGGACGACGGGTGCGGGCAGGGCCGCGCGGTCGAGCTTGCCATTCGGCGACAGTGGGACCGCATCGAGGATCACTACCGCGGCGGGCACCAGGTATGACGGCAACACTTCGGCCAACGCCGCCCGCAACTGTTCGCCCGATAGGCTCGCCCCGTTTTCGGGCACCGCATAGGACACCAACTGCGCCGGACCCGTGCCCGCATGCCACGGCACCGTGACCGCGTATGCCACCTCCGCCCGCGCGCTCAGCACCGCATCGATCTCGCCCAGCTCGACCCGGTAACCACGGATTTTCACCTGGAAATCGTTGCGCCCCAGGAACTCCAGGGCACCCTCGGTATTCCAGCGCACCACATCACCGGTGCGGTACATGCGGCGTCCCGGTGCTGCGAACGGATGCGCCACGAACCGCGCTGCATTGGTAGCCGCCTTGTTCAGATATCCGCGCGCCAGCGCCGGGCCCGCCAGATACAGCTCTCCGGCCACCCCCACCGGCACCGGTTGCAGCCGGGCATCCAGGACCAGCGCCTGTATTCCCGGCAGCGGGGCACCGATCGTCAGCCGGTCATCCGGTTGCAGTGCACCCGTCGCCGTGGCGATTATCGTGGCCTCGGTCGGCCCGTACAGCACCTGGAACTTCCGGGCGCCTGCGATATCGGTGCCCGCCCATCGGCGCACCAGATCCGCCGGGACCTCCTCACCGCCGGACATCACCAGCCGCAAGTCGTCCAGCCCGGCCGGATCCACCGACGCGAGCGCGGCCGGGGTCATGAAGGCGTGGGTGATCCGCTGCACGCGCAGGAACTCGGCCAGCTCACCGCCGCCGTAGATCCCCGTCGGCGCCACGACCAGTGCGCCGGCCCGGCTGACCGCAATAAGGATCTCCATCAGCGCGGCGTCGAACGACGGCGACGCGAAATGCAACACCCTGGACATGCGCCGGAGTTCGCGGTCGGCGCGCCGCCCCGAGATGAAGTCGGCAATGCCGGCATGTGTGCTGGCGACGCCCTTCGGAACCCCGGTGGATCCGGAGGTGAAGATCACGTAGGCGATGTCCGAGGCCCGCAGTGGCCGCGTCCGCTCGTCGTCGCCGATCGGGCCGCTCGCCGCCGCGTCGATCTGTGCGGCGACGGCCGGGTCGTCGAGCACGATCCAGTCCACCGAATCGGGCACCTGGGCACGCGCCGACGACACCGTAACCCCCAGCGTCGCATCGGAATCCGACACCATCTGCGCGATCCGGCCTTCGGGATAGCCGGGGTCCACCGGCACGTGTGCCGCACCCGACTTCACCACCGCCCACCAGGCGACGACGGACTCCATCGACCGCGCCGCCGCAACCAGCACCGGAGTCTCCGGTCCGGCACCACGGCGGATCAGTAGTCTCGCCAGTCGGTTCGATCGTTCGTCCAGCTGTGCATACGACAATGTGGCATCCCCCGCGACAACGGCGATACCGTCGCTGTTGTCGCGGACGGCCGAGGCGAACACCTCCGGCAGCAATACGGACGGCTCCAGCGCCGCCACGGTGTGTGCCCCCACCCGTGACGCCCCTACCCGTGACGTGAGCGCCGAGCGCTCGTCGGCTTCCAGCCAGTCGATATCCCCGACCACGACGGCCGGATCGTCGGCTACGGCTTCCAGCACCCGCACCAGGCGTCGGACAATCCCCGCCGCGGTCGCCTCGTCGAACAGCTCCGACGCATAGGTCATCATTCCCGAGATGCCTTGCGCCACACCGACATTGCCGAAAGAATCGGACAGCACCAGTTGCAGGTCGAATTGGCTCGCCCCGGTATCCACATCCGCCCGGGCAACCCGGACGCCGGGCAGCGCCACATCGACCGTCGACACGTTCTGGAACGCCAAGGCCACCTGGAACAACGGATGTCGCGCCGCCGACCGCTCCGGGTTCAACTCCTCCACGACCCGCTCGAACGGCACGTCCGCGTGCTCGAACGCCAGCAGGTCCGTCTCCCGGGTACGCATCAGCAACTCGGCGAACGGCTCGCCCGTATCCACCCGGGTCCGCAATACGAGGGTGTTCACGAACATCCCCACCAGATCGTCCAGACCGGGCTCGCCCCGCCCCGCGACCGGGGTGCCGATAACTACGTCATCGCTGCCACTGAGCCGCCCCAATACCGTTGCCAGCGCGGCATGCATCACCATGAACAGCGACGACCCCCGCGAGTGTGCCAGCACGAGCAGCCGCTCGTGCAGCCTCGCACCGATCTCCACCGGTACCCGGCCTCCCGATAGTGATGCGACGGCCGGGCGTGGTCGATCCGCCGGTAGTTCCAGCCGGTCCGGAGCGCCCGCGAGCGTCGAGCGCCAGAACTCCAACTGCGCGGACATCAGCGATGCCGGATCGTCTGCGGCCCCCAGCATCTGCCGCTGCCACCACGCGAAATCCGCGTACTGCACAGCGAGCGGCTCCCATTCCGGCGGGTGCCCGGCCAGTCGCGCGGTATACGCAGTCATTACGTCACGGGCCAGCGGCCCCATCGACTGACCATCACCGGCGATGTGATGGACCACCAGCACCAGCAGGAATTCTCCGGTGTCACCGTCGAGCTCGAACAATCCCACCCGCATCGGCACTCGGACGGTCACATCGAATCCGCGCCGGACGAACTCGCCCACCACATCCGGGACCGAATCCGCCGACACCGGCACCGGCTCCACCGGCACCGCGGGCTCGTCGAGAACGACCTGCCGCGGCTCACCCGAGACGTCCGGATATATCGTCCGCAGTACCTCGTGACGTGCCATCACATCTGCGAGCGCGGCCGCCAACGCTGCGGTATCCAGCCGTCCCGACAACCGCAGCAGCACCGGAATGTTGTATGCCGCAGAATCCGGCTCGAACCGGTTCAGGAACCACATCCGCTGCTGTGCCAGCGACAGCGGTACGGGGTCGGGGTGCACTCCGGGCAGCAGGGGCAACCGGCCCGCACCGCTGAGAGACCCTGCACGCGCGGCCAATTCGCCGACGGTCGGCGCCTCGAATACCGACCGCACCGGCACTCGTAGGTCCATGGCCGCGCCTATGCGCGCCACCACCAGCGCGGCGCTCAGCGAATCGCCGCCCAGCGCGAAGAAGTCGTCGTCGACTCCCACCCGGTCCACCTGGAGGACTTGCTCGAATGCCCGCGCGACCAGCTCTTCCAATCCTGGCGATGGCGCCCGGAATTCGCGCGCGAGGGCAACGGGCTCGGGCAACCGCTCGCGATCCAGCTTCCCGTTGGCGGTCAGCGGCACCTCGTCCAGCACCATCACCGCGGATGGCACCATGTACCTGGGCAGGGCCTCGGCCAGCGCCGCGCGCAACTCCTCGCCCGATACCTGTGTCCCGGTAGCGGGCACGACATAGGACACCAGCAGCACCGGTCGCCCGCCATCGCGGCGCGGCACGGTGACCGCATATGCCACATCCGCACGCGCACCCAGCAGCGCATCGATCTCGCCCAGCTCGACCCTGGTGCCGTGCACCTTCACCTGAAAATCGTTGCGCCCCAGGAACTCCATCTCACCATCGGCGGTGCGGCGCACCACATCACCGGTGCGGTACATGCGCTGCCCCGGCTCCCCGAACGGGTATGCGACGAACCGCGCCGCGGTCAACCCCATCTTGGCGATGTACCCATCGGCCAGCCCGGCGCCGAACAGGTACAGCTCGCCCGCGACACCGTATGGCACGGGCCGCAACCAGGTATCGAGCACCACGGCCGCGACGGGGCCGACCGGCCTGCCGATCGTGATCGCGGCACCGGGTACCAGTGCATCACCGGCGGTAGCCCAGATGGTGCCTTCGCTCGGCCCATAGAGATTGACCATGGTGCGATGCGGCGCCCACCGATCGACCAGTTCCGGCCCGACCGACTCACCGGCTGTTGCCAGCACGCGCAGCCCGTCGAGACGGGCGCACGGGACTGTCGCCAGCACCGACGGGGTCAGCACGGCATGCGAAATATGTTCGCGCCCGATCAGATCCGCCAGCTCGGGTCCGGCGTAGACATCGGCCGACGATACGACCAGCCGACCGCCCGAGCCGTGCGCCATCAACAACTCGAATACCGAGGCGTCGAAGCTGGGCGAGGCGACCTGCAGCACCACCGACATCGTGTCGACACCGAGTATTCGCCGCTGTGCCGCGACGATATCGGCCAGGCCACGATGGCTGACGAGTACGCCCTTGGGCGTTCCGGTCGATCCGGAGGTGTAGCTCACGTAGGCGATCTGATCCCGCCGGATCGGTCCGCCGCGTTCGGCATCGGTGATCGGCGTGGCCGGAACCGAGTCCACTGCGTCGAGCGTTTGCTCCTCGTCGAGCACCAGCCAGTCGACGCCGACGGGAAGATGCTTCCTGACAGACGTATCGGTCAGCCCGAGCACGGTTTCCGAGTCCGACAGCAGAAATTCGATCCGCTCCGGTGGCAGGGTCGGATCGATCGGCAGGAATGCGGCACCGGTCTTCGCCACGGCCCACACGGTGACCGGCGCCGCCAGGGATCGCGGAAGCACGGAGGCAACGACCTGTCCCCGCCGAGCGCCGTGCCGCAGCAGGACCCGAGCCAGACGAGCGGATCGCTCGTCGAGCTGCCGATAGGTCATCGCGGCCGTACCGCACCGCACGGCGATCGCGTCGGGGTCGGCGACAGCGGAAGCGGCGAGTATCCGGTCCAACGTGTCCGGGATCGCGGCTTCCGCACCCGAAACCGGCCATGTGGGTCCCGGTTCCTCGTCGAGCGGCAGCTCGGCCAGCCGCAGGTCGGCATTTGCGCCGATTCGGCACAGCAACTCGACGAAGCGGTCGAGGATGCGCCGCGCCGACGTGGTGTCGAACGCGTGGTCGTGGAATCGGAGGGTGATCCGCAGTCCCTGTGCGTCGCCGTCCTCGGACTGCGTCGGTTCCACGGCCAGGCTCAGCGGGTACGGCGTTGCGTCCACACCGCTGAGTTCGTCCACCTGCAGGCCCGCCGAATCGACGAGTTGCTGCAGTGCCGCCCGGTCGACGGGGAACGACTGGAAGGTAATGGCGGTGTCGAAGAGTTCGGGCAGGCCGACGCTGCGGTGAATCTCGGATAGGCCGATGTGGTGATGCTCCAGCATGCGGGCGTGATGCGCCTGAATGCCGGTCAGCAATGCGCGCACCGTCATTGTGGGTTCGAGCGGAACTCGCACGGGAATCGTATTCAGGAACATGCCGAGCGTCTGATCGACCAGTGGCAACTCCGGAGGTCGGCCCGACACCGAGGAGCCGAAGATCACATCGGTCTCACCGGTCAGTAGCCGTAGATTCAGGGCCCAGGCCGCGGCGACCGCGGTATTGATGGTGACGGCAGCCTCCGCCGCCATTCGACGGAGTTCTCCGAAACGATCGGCGGTCAGCTCGGCCACCACCTCACCGGCGGATACGGAGCCCGCCGCGCCAGCCGCGCGGGATACCCGGGTGGGTGCGTCGACATCCGAAAAGGCTTGCGCCCATGCCGCTTTGGATGCGGCGCTGTCCTGCCGACCCAGCCAGGACAGATAGTCGCGGTAGGAGGGAGCAGGTCCGGCGGAGTCGATATGTGCGGGAGATCCGTAGTAGTCGAGCAGTTCTCGCATCAGCAACGGCATCGACCAGCCATCCAGGATCACATGGTGATTCGTGACGAGCAGCCGGAAGGACACCGCATCGAGGCGGATCAGTGTGAAGCGCAGGAGCGGAGGAGCCGATAGGTCGAACCCCGCCGCCGCGTCCGCTGCGGCAATCGATTCCGGGTCGGCCGGGGGTTCCGCATTGCCACCACCGACGAGATCGATCTCCCGGAACGGGATCTCGGCATGGTCCAGCACGATCTGGCACGGCCCGGCCGAGGTCTCCACAAAGGCGGCCCGCAGGATATCGTGCCGGTCGACCACGGCCTGAGCCGCACGTCGCAGGCGCTCGGCGTCGACCGCGCCGGAAAATCCGATCATCGTCTGGACGGTGTAGTTGTCCCCCGCATCCGGGTCGAACGTCGAGTGGAAGTGCATCCCGGATTGCGTGGGCGATAACGGCCATACGTCGGACAGGCCGCGGTATTGCCGCTCGAGCCGATCGATGTCCTGTTGGGTGAGCGCGACGAGCGGAAGATCCGCGGCGCGATCGGCCGTCGGGAGTCGAGGGGGTTCCTCGATGGTCGCGGGAGGCGCGTCGCCGCCCGCCAGTTCGGCGAGGGCGGCAACTGTCTTGCCTTCGAATACATCTCGCGGCTTGAGCGTGAGCCCGGCGGATCTCGCCAGCGCCACCAGCCGCATCGAGACGATGCTGTCCCCGCCGAGCGCGAAGAAGTTGCTATCGGCAGACACGGTGTCGATATGGAGCACATCGGCGAAGAGCTTCGCCACGACCTGCTCCAGCTGCGTCGACGGCGGTCTGCCGCCCGCGGTGTCGGAATCGAAGGTGCGCCGCTGCAATGTTTCCCGATCGATCTTTCCGGTAGGCGTGCGCGGCATCTCGTCGAGCCGCACGATCGCCGCGGGATTCATATAGCGGGGTAGCCTGCCCGCGAGATCGTCGCCGAGTGCCGCCACATCCACGGCAGCGCCCGGCGCGAAGACGACATAGGACACCAGAACCGGTTCGCCCGCAGGCCCTTTCACCGCAACAGTGGCGACGCTCGCCACCCCCGGATGTTGCGCGATATGGGCATCGACTTCCCCCGGCTCGATCCGCAGGCCGTGAATCTTGACCTGCTGATCGCAGCGGCCCAAGTATTCCAGGGCCAGCCCGGCGCGTCCGCGCACCCAGCGCACGGAATCACCGGTGCGGTAGATCCGCTCGCCGCGGGCGGATCGCGGATCCGCAACAAAGCGCGACGCCGTCACGCCCGGTCGATCGACGTACCCGCGGGCAAGTCCGGGCCCACCGATATAGAGTTCGCCCGCGACTCCGATCGGCACCGGTCGCAGCCACATATCGAGAACCATCGCGGACGCGCCTCGGATCGGGCCACCGATAGTCACCGGCTCGCCGGGTACCAGGACATCCGACCCCGTGGCCCAGATCGTGCACTCGGTCGGTCCGTAGTGATTCATCAGCCGTCGCCCAGGGCCCCACCGCTCGACGGTGTCCGGCCCGGTCGCTTCGCCGACGACCGCGAGCGATGTCAATGACGGTGTCCGGGACGGATCCAGGGTGTTCAGCACGGACGGGGTGATGATCGCGTGCGAAACCTGCTGCGACCCGACCAATTCCTCGAGGTCGGCCCCGGCGTACACCTCCGGTGGCGCCACCACGAGACAGGCGCCATTGCTGTGCGCCAACAGCAACTCCGACAGGCAGGCGTCGAATCCCGGCGAAGCGACCTGCAACACCACCGAATCCGTATCCACACCGAAGGCGTCGACTTGCGCGGCGACCAGGTCGGCCAGACCGCGATGGCTGAGCTGGACCGCCTTCGGTTTGCCGGTCGATCCGGAGGTATAGATCACGTATGCCGCATTGTCGGCCGACAGCCGGTCGGCCCCGGCCGGGATATCGGACGGACGAGGTAGACCGTCCTGAGCGTCCGAATCCGAAGCGGCCAGGATCAACCAGTCGACAGTATCCGGAAGCTGCGGTGCCACAGCGCTGGTCGTCACGCCCAGACCGGTCCGCGAGTCGGACAACAACTCCGCGATCCGCACGGCGGGGTTACCAGGATCCAATGGCAGGAAGGCGGCACCTGTCTTCGCGACCGCCCAGATCGCAACGATCAGTTCGGCCGAACGGGGAACGGCCAATGCGACGATCGACTCGGCGCGAGCACCGTGGTCGGCCAGCAGGCGAGCCAACCCGTCGGCGCGATGCTCGAGCTCACGATAGGTCCACGCGGTGTCATCGCACCGGACAGCCACGGCATCCGGATACCTGCGCGCGGTCCCCCACAGGATGTCGCGGAGCACGAACTCCGCGGCCGCCTCCTCGCTGCCGACCGAAAGTAGCTCCGCCCGTTCGGAATTCCAGCAGGAGGAGATCGCAGCGACCTTCCTGGCGGGATCATTGACGATCTGGGTGAGCAGCAGCTCGAATCGTGCGAGCAGCGTGCGGGCATCGTCCGGTTCGAATCGATCGGTGGCGAATTTCACCGTCACCGTGAAGGTGCCGGGCTCGTCGGCATCCGCTCGGCCGTCGCGACTCGACCGCGGCGGGGTCACTTGCAAACTCAGCGGATACGGCGTGGCATCGTGCGCGTCGATCTCGACGAGCCGCAATCCGGCGTCGGACAGATTGCGCGCCAACAGTTCCCGGTCCAGCGGATAGGACTCGAGCACCGTCGCGGTGTCGAACATATCGGCGATACCGGCGGCCCGTTGCAACTCCGCCAAGCCGATGTGCTGGTGGTCCAGCATTGCGGCCTGTTCGGATTGCACGCGGACGAGCAGGTCGCCGACGGTTTCGTCGGGTTGGAGCCGGACTCGGACAGGCAGCGTGTTGACGAGGAGCCCGACCATGCGCTCGACATCCGGAAGCTGCGGCGGGCGCTGCGACAGCGTATTGCCGAACACCACGTCCGACCGTCCCGTCAGTACGGCCACCAGCAATGCCCACGCCACCTGCAGGGCCGTGTTGGCAGTGACGCCGTGCGAGCGGCCCAGATCGAGAATCGCGGCGGTGGTCGCGGCATCCAGATTCAGGCCGACTGCACCGGCGTCCGCGGTGACCGTCCGATCGGACCCGCTGGTGACCCGGGTCGGACTGTCGATTCCGGCGAGCATCTCCCGCCACGCGGCGGTTGCGGCGTCGCGATCCTGAACCTGTAGCCACTGCAGATACTCTCGATACGAACGCGGGGGCGCAAGCTCGGCGGTATCGCCATCGGATGTGTACAACGAGAGCAATTCGTGGATCAGCAGCGGCATCGACCAGCCATCCAGCACGAGGTGGTGGTTGGTGACCAGCAGCTGGAACATCTCGACGCCGGTGCGCACGAGGTGGAAACGCACCAGCGGCGGGCGGGCCGGGTCGAACGGAGCCGCAGCCGCCGTCGCGAGTCGCCGAAGTACCTGCGCCTGCTGCCCGACATCGCTGATATCGCCGACACTCGACTCGCCCCAATCAACCCTGGTGTCGCGCAATACGATCTGACGTGGCCCATCGGCACTTTCGACGAACGCGGTCCGCAGGCTGTCGTGCCGGTCGATGAGCACCTGCGCGGCCCGTCGCATCCGCTCCCCATCCACCCGCCCGGCAAATGTCAGCGCCGCCTGCACGATGTAGCCGTCCTCGCCGTCGCGGTCGTAGACCGTGTGGAACAGCAGTCCGGACTGCAGGGCGGTCAGGGGCCACACATCGGTCATCGACGGGTATTCCCGCAGCCAGTTGTCGATATCGTCCTGCGGTACCGCGACGAGCGGGAAGTCGGATGGGGTGAAGCCGGGTGTGGTGTCGGATCGGACGTGATCGGCAAGCGCCCCCAGGGCGCGAACCCACAGCCCGGCGAGTTCGTCGACCTCCTCGCCACGCAACACCTGTGAGGCGAACTCCCAGGTCGCGTGGATTTCGAGCCCGTCGCGACCTTCCTCGGCGATCGCATTGATATCGAGCGCGGCGGCCAGCGCCATCTCCGGATCGCTCGTCGCGGTCAGTGCGGTGAATTCAGTGGTGGGTGCCCAGGGCCCCGAGCGTTCACCGACGCCCACCCGCCCGAGGTAGTTGAAACTGATCTCGGGTTCGGGCAGGTCGGCGAGCTCGGCGCTCCCCTGGGGATCCAGATGACGCAGCATCTGATAGCCGATGCCGTTACCGGGCACCGCGCGCAGCTGCTCCTTCACCTGCTTTATCGCCAGTCCCGCGCTGATGCCGCCGGACAGCGCATCATCGAGGTCGACACTTTCCCATTCGATCCGGACCGGGAAGCGTGTGGTGAACCAGCCCACGGTGGCGCTGAGATCGGCGCCGGGTACGGCCCGCTCCTCGCGACCGTGCCCCTCCACCGAGATCAGCTCTCCGGCGGCCGTCGCCGTACCGCGCCTGCGCCGCCACTCACCGAGTGCCAGTACCAGCGCCGCCAGCAGCGGATCGTTGGCACTGCAGTGGAAGCGGTCCGGAATGGCGGTGAGAACCGCATGGGCAACCGCTGCCGGGATGCGCTGATGTATCCGGCCCGCGGTGGCCCCGATGTCACGATCCGGAACCAGACGACGTGATCCGAGTGGCTGATCACCTCGCTCGAGTACGTCTTTCCACAGGTCGAGCTCCGCCGACCGCCTGCCCGGCGCCCGCTCGACCAGGCCGTGCGCCCACCGTCGGAACGAGGTGGTGACCGGGCCGAAATGCGGTTCGCCGCCGTCGGAAATCTGCGACCAGGCCTGCGCGAGGTCGGCGAGGATGATGCGCCACGACACCGCGTCGACGGCGAGATGATGGATCGCCAGCCACATCAGGTCGGGTCCCGAGCCGTCGCAATCGTGGATCCAGACGGCCTGAACGAGCACACCGTTGCCGGGGTCCAATCGATCCGCGGCCTTCTGCAGGTGCCGGTCGACTTCGGCGGCGTCACGTCGATCGAGCCGAACATCGACGAGCGCGGCGTCCGGATCGACCGCTTCCCGATCGAGTACCTCGACGTACCGATCAACCGAATCACCGCCGCGGAGTACCGCACGCAGCATGTCGTGACGGTCCAGCAGGGATCCCAATGCGCGCACGAGACCCGCTCGATCGACCCGCTCGGGCAGTTGCACGAGCGCGGCCTGCGCAAATCGGTCGTAATGACCTCGATCGATCATTGCGTGCATGATCGGCGACAACGGCATCGGCCCTACACCGCCACCGGGCAACTCGGCCAATTCGGGGGTATCGCGGACTTCCGTCGCCGTGGCCGCCAGGCCCGCGACGGTCTTGTGCACGAACACATCCTGTGTGGAGAAACTCAGGCCCTCGGCCTTGGCCCGCGCCACCAGCCGGATCGACAGAATGCTGTCGCCGCCCAGGGCGAAGAAGCTGTCGTCCGCCCCGACCAGAGGCACGCCGAGCACCTCGGCGAACAGCCTTGCGACCGTCTTTTCCCGGGCGGTGGCCGGCGCCCGACCGACCGGCGCGGTCCCGAACTCGGGCTTCGGCAAGGCGCTGCGATCGAGCTTGCCGACGGCGTTCACCGGGAAGCTGTCCAGCGAGAGGATCACTGCCGGGACCATATGCGGCGGCAGCGAAGCGCGGGCGAAGCGCTGGAGTTCCAGCGGATCGATCCGGTGGCCGCTGACCGGGACGACATAGGACGCCAGCACGGTCGTGTCGGCGTTGTTCTGCACCGGCACCGTGACCGAAAGGTCCACGTCCTCGTGGGTGGTGAGCGCGGCGTCGATTTCACCCGGTTCGATCCGGTACCCGCGGATCTTGACCTGGAAGTCGGTGCGCCCCATCAATTCCAGCGTCATCTCGGCGTTGTCGCCGGTCCAGCGCGCGATATCGCCGGTGCGGTACATCCGCTCGCCGGTACCACCGTAGGGATCGGCGACGAACCGGGCGGCGGTTTCGACGAACAGGTGGCTGTATCCACGGGCCAATCCCGGTCCGGCGAGATACAACTCGCCCATGGTGCCCTTGGGCACCGGTTGGAGCGTGCGGTCCAGCACCATCGCCGAGACGCCGCTGATGGGGCCACCGACTGTGTGGGCGCGGCCGGGTTTCAACATGGCGGAGACGGCGGTCACGGTGGTTTCAGTCGGACCGTATTCGTTGTACATGGACAACAGTGGTGTCCACCGCTCGATGACGTGCGGTGGACATACGTCGCCCCCGACCACGACTACCCGCAGATCGGTCATCGGATGTGGGTCCACGGTTGCCAGCACCGTGGGCGTCAGCGTCAGGTGTGTCACGTGCTCGTCGGCCAGCAGTTGCGTCAGCGGCTCACCGCCGGTCACCTCGGGCGGCACGATCACCAGCGTGGATCCGTTCGCGAAGCAGGTCAGAAACTGCTCCAGAGAGGCGTCGAAACTGGGCGAGAGGGCATAGGACACGCGCGATGTCGTGTCGATGCCGTACGTGGCGGCGCGGTCGGAAATGAGATTCGCGAGGCCGGTGTGGGTGACCTGGACGCCTTTCGGCGCTCCGGTAGATCCGGAGGTGTAGGTGATGTAGGCGACGTTGGACGGCCGCAGTGGGCGGATACGGTCATCGTCGGAAATCGGCCCGCCCGCGGTGTCGGATTCCCACCGGGTCGCGGGGTCGTCGAGAACCACACGGTGTATCTCCTGCGGGAGTCGCCCACGCAGGGCATCGACCGTGATCGCCACTGTTGCGCCACTATCGGCGATCACGTGGTCTATCCGCTTCGACGGATACTCGGGGGACAACTGCACGAAGGCGGCACCGCATTTCGCGACCGCCCATGTCGCGACGACCGATTCGACCGAGCGGGGCAGCATGATCGCCACCGCCGTGTCCGGGCCACAACCCAGAGCTATCAGATCCCGGGCCAGCTGGGAGGATCTGGTGTCCAGCTCGCCGTACGTCATCGTCTGCCCGGCCGAGGCGATCGCGCACGCGCGACGATTCCGGTGCGCACTCTCGGTCAGAATCTCCGGAAGCAGCCGTGTTTCGACCCCGCTCGGCCCCCGCACCGGCAGCAGCGCAGACCGTTCCTGCACTTCGAGCAGCGGCAGTCTGCTGACCGGACATCCCTTACCCCCGGCGAGGAACTCGCGCAGAAACATGAGGAACCGGCGGTGGTGACCAGCGAGCTCGTCCGGGCTGTAGGCATTCGGATTCCCCTGGAAGTCGATCTGTGTACTGTCTTTGCCCGCACCCGGGTAGATATTGACGAAAAGGTCGGCGGTAGGGCCGGAAGTGAGGATGTTCAGCCGGCCTGTCGTATTGCCGAGCACAACCTCGTTCTCGATCATCATGAGGTTCACGGCCGGCCCGAAGGATGCCGCCTCGTCGCGCACCATCCCCATGTCATGGAATATGTCCTCTTGGCGGTAGCGCTGCCGTCGAAGCGCACTCGTCAACTCGCTCGACACGGCGGCAATCAGTTCACCGACGCTGCGGCCGGCGACCTGCACTCGCAGCGGGACCACATTTGCCACCATCCCCCCGGAACGGCGCAGCACGGCGGAGTGCCGACCCGAAACCGGCAGGCTCAGCAATACTTCATCGCTTCCGGTCATCCGCGCGAGATAGGCGGCGAACGCCGCGACGATGATCGGAGTCACGCTCGGGCCGTGCTCGAGCGCGACGCTTTCCAGCAGCTGCGCGGTGTCGTCGGAAAGTTCGGTGCTGACCAGCGCCGGATGAATGGTGGGCTTGCCCACACGCCCGGCCAGGCTGACGACAGGAGGCGCGCCTGCCAGGTGCTCCAGCCAGTACTTGCGGTCGTTGTCGAATCGCTCCGAACCTCGGTACGCCAGATCTTGCTCGACGATGTCCCCCAGGTCCTGCGCCGTGCACGGCGCCGCGTCCTCGGACTGCACCCAAGCGTTGTACAGCTCGGTTATCCGGTGCACCATGGTTACCGCGGCAAATCCGTCGAGCGCGATATGGTGCGCGCGCTGATACCACAGGAAATGGCCCTCGCCGACCTGGAACACAATGCTCGTCATGAGGTCGTCATGCAGCAGGTCCAGCGGAGCAGAATAATCCTGAACCATCAGTCTGTGCGCAGTCGCGACCGGATCGGCGTGCCGGCGCAAGTCCATGACCGACACCTGACCTCCATGGTCCTCGTCGACGAACTGACGTGGCTCTCCGTCGACCTCGATCAGGTGCATATGTCCGGATCCGAACTCGCGACCGGCGGTTCTGCAGGCCTCGGCGAGCAATTCCGTGTCCAACTCGCCGGTGATCTCGACGTATTGGGCCACCGATATCGGCGACGATTCCGCGAGGTGCTGGGCAAACCAGATTCCCCGCTGTGCAGCGGTCAGCGGAAGCACGAATGACGGCCGTCGCGCGGACCCATCACCATTGGAGCGCGCGCTGGAACCGTTACCCGAATCCGGGTTTCCGGAAAAACTGAATGGGCCGGTTTGCAACGATTTCGACGAGTCCGGACTGCCATCGTCGCCGCTCTTCGATTGGTCCATTTCGACCTCCGCTGATACCACTCATTGCAGAAGCTCAGCTATTGCCGTGAAGTTGCCGATATCAGCTTGCTGAAGTTTTGCAACATAGTGACGACAACCAGACTGCATGCCCGGGGAAGCGTCGGCGTGACATCGGCACCCGATTTCGCCGACGCATGCGCGACGTTCCAACCGGTCGGACCTCTCGGTCATCCGTCCATCGTGAGGTTGCCCGCGGCACAATCCCAGGGACTAAAGTCACAAGTTTCGAGTACGATTCGGCATCCAGCAGCAAATGCAGCGCAGACGCTCGCCGCGCTGTCAGGGTAGCTATAACGTGGTTGGACATGTCATCAGAGCTCGAAGGAGCACTTCAGGTCAGTAGATCGGCAACACATTGGCTAATACTTACCATGATCAGTCAGATTAGGCTACCGACAGTTCCATCACCCCACAATCGGCCTTGAAATCCGAACAACTGCGCGACCAGCTCCGAATACTCCAGCACCAGGTAGACATCGAATCCGGCGGGAGATCCAGGGTTCCAACCCGCCGTTGAGATTCTTCAACCAGAGTAATGCTAGCAGTTAACTGTGCTCGGTTTTTGACCTGACGACACCGGGAAACCGCAGGATTGTCGCGGCACCGGGAGCCACGGAATTTACGCTGCTAAATCCCCGTTTACGGCTATGGAGGAGCCCGGAACGGTGCGCTGCGGCTACCCTCCCGCCCCACATCCTCCACACGCAAACCGGCCGACGACGAATACTTTCGCGAATGTCGGCAACGCGGCTGGCTCGAGTGACGTGCCGCGAAACCCCGGCGGAAGAAGCTCCGAGTCGAGGTCGCTATCGGCTTTCACCCGGGTCAGGGCACGCCCCCTCCGGATCGACCTACGCGAATGCACATCGTGGGCGCGGGCAATTGCCGAGGACGGCGCTCAGCACACCGGACGTCGCCGTCGCACCAACCCAGTGCGGCCATGGTGGCACCGATGAGGCGGCCGAACAGCGCGTGCGAGGAACTCGACGGCAGGCCGAACAGCCAGGTCAGCAGATTCCACATCCGGCGCGGAAACTGACCGGTTTGCCGCCGATGCGTCCGGCACTCTTCGGCATTACGGGTCCTAGGCAGCCTGCTGGTCGACGCAGCTGGCGACACCGCCGAAACCCATTTCGACCTGCGCGCATGCCGGAGACATATCGTGCCCCCAGTCGGACTCGAACCGACACTTTGCAGATTTTAAGTCTGCTGCCTCTGCCAATTGGGCTATAGGGGCGCCCGGCTAGCGTACCGACTCGTACTGGCGTACCGGAATTCCCGCTGCAGGCAAGTCCCTCCGGTGTCATCAGAGTGTTCGCGGCGGGGCGGATCGATGATTGGTCCTGTGGCCGCTCGGGGCACAGATCTCTCGGGAGGCAGCTACTCCCGCGTGGTGATCGAGCTGGACGGCGGCGGGCAGTCGGCCGGATCCGGCTCGGGGGCGTTTGCGAGAACGGAGTGTCGGCGGCTGTAGGCGAAGTAGACGACCAGGCCCAGTCCCATCCAGATCACGAAGCGCAGCCAGGTTTCGACCGAGAGGTTGAGCATCAGCCACAGGCAGGCCAGGACGCCGAGGATCGGGAGCAGCGGGACCAATGGGACACGGAAGCCGCGCGGTAGTTCGGGGCGGGTACGACGCAGGATCAGCACGCCGATGGAGACCAGCACGAAGGCGAAGAGGGTGCCGATATTGACCATCTCTTCGAGGGTGCCGAAGTCCACGAAACCGGCGAGCAGGGCGCAGACGATCCCGACGATCACGGTGAGCCGGACCGGCGTGCCGTGTTTGCCGGTGTGCGCGAGGCGGCGCGGCAACAGCCCATCGCGCGACATCGCGAACAGCACGCGGGTCTGCCCGAGGAACATCACCATGACGACCGTGGTGAGTCCGGCGAGCGCGCCGATGGAGATGATGTTCTTGGTCCAGGTGGCGCCGTGCAGTGCGAAAGCCGTTGCCAGCGTTGCCTTATCGCCCGACAGCGCGGTGTAGGGCACCATTCCGGTGAGGATCAGGGATACCGCGACGTAGAGAATGGTGACGATGAGCAGTGAGCCGAGGATGCCACGGGGCAATGCGCGCTGCGGATCCTTGGTCTCCTCCGCGGTGGTCGCGACCACATCGAAGCCGATGAACGCGAAGAACACCAGGCTGGCCGCGGCGAGCAGGCCGTACCAGCCGAAGGTGCTGTGCCCGGCACCGGTGAAGTAGGACAGCAGCGACTGCCGCAGCCCCTCGCCTTCCGCGCCCTGCTGCGACGGCGGGATATATGGCGTCAGATTCGACTTGTCGAAATAGGTGGCGCCGACCACGAGCACCAACGCGATAACGCTCAGCTTGATGGCAACGGCCACCGCCGAAACGCGCGAAGACACCTTGGTGCCGACCGCGAGCAGCACCGCGAGCACGGCGATGAGGAGTACGGCACCCCAGTCGAAGTCGATCGGCCCCAGATGCAGGATCGGCGAATGCGACCCCATCACCTCACCGAGGTATTGCGACCAGCCCTTGGCGACCACCGAAACCGCGAGCGCGAACTCCAGGATCAGGTCCCAGCCGATGATCCAGGCGACGAGCTCACCGAAGGTGGCATAGGAGAAGGTGTACGCGCTGCCCGCGACCGGCACGGTAGAGGCGAATTCGGCGTAGCACAGCGCGGTCAAACCGCAGGCGACGGCGGCGAAGACGAACGCGAGGGAGACCGAGGGTCCGGCCACATTGCCCGCGGTGCGCGCGGTGAGCGTGAAGATGCCAGCACCGACGACCACGGCGACACCGAAGATGGTGAGGTCCCAGGCGGTCAGGTCCTTGCGCAGTTTCGAATCGGGTTCGTCTGTGTCCCGGATGGACTGCTCGACCGATTTGGTGCGGAACAGACCGCCCCATCGAGTTCCTGGGGTCGCCACACTATCTCCTTGCTTGTCGAATGACGGGTTCTCCGCCGATTTGTTCAGTGCACACCGGCCATATGTCGGCTCACCCATGGTGTGAGTGCGACGACGATCGAACCGGCACAGATCGCCACTGCTCCGGTGATACCGAAGTAAGCGAATTCGTGTTCCGCGTCATAGAACCGAGCCAAGGTACCGGACATCGATGTGCCGATGCCAACAGAGAAGAAGTACAGGGCCATCATCTGCGCGCGAAACGCCGCGGGGGCCAGCTGGGTGGTCACCGAGAGGCCGATCGGTGAGAGCAGCAGCTCCGAAACCGCGAAGGCACCCATGATGAGCAGCACCGCAAGTGCCGGGACGGATTTTCCGCTTCCGCCCGAGAACAGCACGAACAACCAGAACGCCAGGCCCATGCCGATGACGCCGAGGGCGAATTTGCGCGGTGTGCTCGGCGCGCGATTGCCGAGTTTGGTCCACATCAGCGCGAACAGCGGCGACAGGCAGATGATCCACACCGGCTCGACCGAGCCGATCCAGTTCGACGGCGGGGTCCAGCCGAAGATGCGCCAGTTCATCCGCTCGTCGGAGTAGACCGCGAGCACGGTGAAGATCTGCTGGAACAGCGACCAGAAGACCGCATTCGCGATGAACAGCGGAATGAACGCGCGAACCCGACTGCGCTCGATCGGCGTCACCCTGGCGCTGGTCAGCATGATCACGAAGTAGGCGAGCGAGGCCGCGATGATGACACCGGTGGTGACCTCGGAGAGGTTGTCCAGCGTCACCAGCCCGCTGACCAGCGCCAGCGCGATCACGATGGCCGCACCGGACACGACCCCGGCGACCGGCCCGACGGCGCCGCGCGGCAGCGGATTGGGCACATGCCGGCCCGCGGTGCCGAGGTTGCGCCGGAACACCACGTACTGGGTGAGCCCGACCGCCATACCGACCGCGGCCGCGCCGAAGCCGTAGTGGAAGCCCCAATGCCGCTGCAGCAGACCGGTCAGCAGCGGTCCGGTGAACGCGCCGAGGTTGATGCCGAGATAGAACAGCGTGAATCCGCCGTCGAAGCGCGGATCACCCGGCCGGTAGAGGGTGCCGAGCAGCGAGGATGCATTGGCCTTCAGTCCGCCGCTGCCGAGGGCGACCAGGACCAATCCGACCCCGACACCGGTCAGTCCCGGCAGGATCGCCAGCGCGATATGTCCGGCCATCACCACGACGCCGCCGTAGAAGACGGTGCGCTCCATGCCGATCAGCCGGTCGGCGACCCACCCACCGAGCACCGTGGACAGATACACCAGCCCGCCATAGGCGCCGACGATCCCGACCCCGGTGCTCTGCGACAGACCGAGTCCACCTTCGGCCGTCGAGTAGTAGAGGTAGTACCCCAGGATGGTGAGCATCCCGTAGAACGAGAAGCGTTCCCAGAGTTCGACTCCGAAGAGGTTGGTCAACCCGATGGGGTGGCCGAACAGGGTCCGCTCCCTGATCGGTTGCTCCATCATTGCTGCTTCGGACATGCTGAGACCATCCCATATAGGCAGAAAATTTCCGGCATCCTGAACAAAGTTTCCCTGTTCATGCGCGATGTCACGCAACCCACCCGTGCTGCAGGTCATAGCAAATCGCTGTCCGGCCGAAACTTCGTGGAAGTACCCGACTGATTGGTCAGGCTAGCGAATTCTAGGCAATGTCGAATATTCGTCGGCACCCACCCAGTGACCTGGCTCGGCATCGACAACGCTCGACGAGAAGCCGCCGGAATTTCCCGGTAGAGTGCGCCTCGCTGGACGGGGAACCCTCGTTTGTTGGCTGGACGGGGGAACCTGATGAAGTATTCGAGCGCGCAGGCTGCACTGTTCCTCGCCGTGATCATCACACTGGTATCGCTGCTCGGCACCGGATGCGCGCCGGTATCCGCGGTGGACGGCGAACAATCCGATCTCATCGTCGGATCGGCGCAGGAGCCCCCGCTCACGGCCAATACCCTGCACGCCGATCTGCGGCTCGCACCGTTGCAGTGTGAGCTGCCACCGGTCGAGATGAGCGCGTCCGGCCAGCGACAGTTCGTGCAGACCATGCTGGACTGCCTTGCCAAGGTGTGGGACTCGCCGCTGCGCTCCGCCGGTATGTCCGTCGCACCGCTGGAACTCGTCGTGGTGGACAGCGTGGTATCCGGCTGCTCGAAACAGGTCCGGCCGACCGATGCGGCGTTCTACTGCGGTGGCAGTGTGTACTGGCCCGCCGACGATCCGATCCATCAGGGCTGGGGTTCGCTGCTCGAGCACTATCTGCTGTTCGTCGTGATGCACGAATACGGGCACCACCTGCAGTCCTCCACCGGCATCCTGCGCACGGCCGACCGGGATATCGATACCGCGGGCGAGCGGTCACCGGTCGGACTCGAACTCAGCCGACGCATCGAACTACAGGCCCAGTGCCTGGCCGGAGTGATGTTGGCGGCGGCGCAATCCGGCGGCATGTTGACGCCGAGCGCGGCCGACGAGCTGATCGATATCCAATCCGATGTCGCGGAGGATCCGGCCCACGGCACCGGCACGAACAGCAGGCGCTGGGTCGAAACCGGCTACCGCACCGCCTCGACCTCGTCGTGCAATACCTGGGCGGCAACGCCGGACGAGGTGGAGTGAACGAATCCGATCGACCGCACGGGTCGCCGGTAGCGCCTCAGGCGATGGACATGGCGATGCCGTCGAGGATGTCGTGTTCGCTGACGATGAGGGCGGATATGTCGGCGCGGCGGGATAATTCGTAGGCGAGCACCTCGGTGATGACGGCGCCGCCGCCGATCACATCGACCCGGCCCGGATGCATGGGGCCGAGGGCGGCCCGCTCATCGTGGTTCATGCCGATCAGGCGGTCGCAGACGTCGCGGACCTGATCCAGGGTCAGGCTGGTGAGATGGACCCGCTCCGAATCGTATTCGGGCAGATCGAGGGCGACGGCAGCGAGCGTGGTCATAGTGCCCGCGACACCGACCCAGGTGTGCGCGCCGTCGACGGGAACCTTGTCGAAGGCCTCGGATAGTCGTTCGGTGGCGAATTCCCGTGCGGCGGAGACCTGTTCGGCGGTCGGCGGATTACCCGGCAGGCACCGCTCGGTAATGCGGACGCAGCCGATATCGGCAGAGAACGCGGCGCGCACACCGTCGCTATTGCCGACGACCAGTTCGGTGGAACCGCCCCCCAGATCGACGACGATGAAAGGTCCCGCGTCGCCGGCCAATTCGCCGACGGCGCCGGTGAAGGACAGCCGCGCCTCCTCGTCACCGGTGATCACCTCTGCCTCCGCACCCGGCACCACGGTGCCGAGTTCGGCACGGGCCATGGCGAAGAAGTCCTCGCGGTTCGCGGCATCGCGGGTGGCCGAGGTGGCGACCATGCGCACCCGGCTGACGCCCGCCTCCCGCATCATCGCGACATAGTCGGCGAGCGCGATCCTGGTGCGCTCGATGGCCTCGGGTGCGAGCGCACCGGTCGCGTCCACACCCTGGCCGAGCCGGACGATGCGCATCTCGCGGTGCACATCCGCCAGTCGGCCGTCGCCGAGCACATCGGCGATCAATAGTCGGATGGAATTGGTGCCGCAATCCACGGCCGCTACCCGGTCACTCATTTTCGCTCCGCTCGTTTTCGTGCCCGTCGGCTGGCGGGTGGGGCCGCTCGTACTTCGGCCAATCGGCGGGAATCGCGGTGCCGCGCAAGCCGTGATCGGCCGCCATCGCTACCGCTTCATCGCCGAACGGATTGACACCGGGACCCTTGGCCAGCGCGTGCGCGATCAGCACATGCAAGCATTTCACCCGCTCCGGCATCCCGCCACCGGTGAAATCGGTGCCGAGCGACTCGATGGCATTGCGTTCGGCCAGATAGCTCTCATGCGCGGCGCGGTAGGCGGCGGCCAATTCCGAGTCGGTGGCGAGGCGTTCGGTCATTTCCCGCATGACGCCAGCGGATTCCTGACGACTCGCCTCGGCGGTGAGCCGCGGATCGGTCAGGTAGTACAGGGTCGGGAAGGGGGTGCCGTCGGGCAGGCGCGGCGCGGTCTTGACCACCGCGGGCAGCCCGTCCGGGGTGCGGTAGGCGACGGCGAGCACGCCGCGCGGTGCGCGCCCGAGCTGCTCGGCGATGATCTCGAGATCGCGGTCGGTCGGTGCGGTCACCTCGGTCCTTCCGGTGCTGGAGTCGGCGCGGCAGGCGGTCCGGCCGGTGCGGCCGCGGGTGGCGCCGGGGCCTGCTGCGGTTGGGAGATACTGCGCCACAGCTCGGTGTACCAAGGCTCGGGCGCCTTCGACTGGGTCGGTGCGGCGGGTGGCGCGGGCGCCTCGATACCGGGCACCTGCACGATGTAAGGCGTCTCGCCCGGCATGACCAGCCGCAACCGGTCCCTGGCCTCGGAGCGGACGTAGGCCGGATCCTGTTGCTGGGCCCGGCGATCCCGCAACTTGGCGAGATCGGCCTCGAGTTCGATGCGCTCCTGCGCGAGGTGCGCGGCCTCGGCACGCTGGGTGAAGTAGGTGCGCAGCGGCACGGCCAGGGTCAGTGCCAGGGCGCACACCACAATGGCCAGGATGACCGCCTTGCCGGTCGAGAGCCCGAGGATGGTGCGATCGTGCTCGGCGACGCGCGGTTTTGCGCGCCGCGCCTCGGCCTTCTTCTCGCCGGGTTCGGAGCGCCTGCGGGTCGTCCGTTTCGGCGCGGCCGCCGGGGATTCGGCCGACGGGCGCGATCTGGCAGAGCGCGACGTGCGGCGGTTCCCACGTCCGGCCGGACTGGATCCACGCGCACGTCGCTCTGTCATACCGTCACCCTGTATCTACCTGTATCCGATTGCGGTGCTCCCAGGCCCTTGATGGTTACGCAGGCTGATCGTTTCGAGCGACCTGCAAGCAGTCGCTACGGCTGATCGTTTCGAGCGACCTGCAAGCAGTCGCTACGGCTAGCCTCCGGACCCGTCGCTCACACCGCGATCGACTAGCCCTCGAACGCGAACCGCGGGAACGCGACGTCACCCGCGTACCGTGCGGAATCGCCGAGAGCGTCCTCGATGCGCAGCAGCTGGTTGTACTTGGCGACGCGCTCGCTGCGCGCCGGAGCACCGGTCTTGATCTGGCCGCTGCCCACCGCGACCGCGAGGTCGGCGATGGTGGTGTCCTCGGTCTCGCCGGACCGGTGGCTCATCATCGTCTTGTAGCCGTTGCGGTGCGCGAGTTCGACGGCGTCGAGGGTCTCGGTGAGCGTGCCGATCTGGTTGACCTTCACCAGCAGCGCATTGGCCGCGCCCTTGGTGATGCCCTCCTCCAGGCGCTCGGGGTTGGTGACGAACAGGTCGTCACCGACGAGCTGCACCTTGTCGCCGATCTGATCGGTCAGCGCGATCCAGCCGTCCCAGTCGTCCTCCGACAGCGGGTCCTCGATGGAGACCAGCGGGTAGGCGGCGAGAAGTTCGGCGTAGAACTGCGCCATATCGGCGGCCGAGCGCACGCTGCCCTCGAATTTGTAACCGGTGCCCGCGGTGTAGAACTCGGTCGCGGCGACATCGAGCGCGAGCGCGACATCGGCGCCCAGCTTCAGACCGGTCTTCGCGATGGCGACGCCGATCAGGTCGAGGGCTTCCTTGGTGCCAGCGACGGACGGCGCGAAGCCACCCTCGTCACCGAGACCGGTGGACAGACCCTTGGCCTTCAGCACCGACTTGAGCGCGTGGTAGACCTCGGCGCCCCAGCGCAGCGATTCCTTGAAGGTCGGCGCGCCGATCGGGGCGACCATGAACTCCTGGACGTCGACGCCGCTGTCCGCGTGCGCACCACCGTTGAGGATGTTCATCATCGGCACCGGAAGCACATGTGCGTTCGGGCCGCCCAGGTAGCGGAACAGCTCGAGGCCCGAGGATTCGGCGGCGGCGCGGGCCACGGCGAGCGAGACGCCGAGCAGGGCATTGGCGCCGAGGCGGGACTTGTCCGGGGTGCCGTCCAGATCCAGCAGGACCTGGTCGACGGTGCGCTGCTCGACCGCGTCGAGTCCGATGACGGCGGGCGCGATTTCGTCGAGGACACCCTCGACGGCCTTGCGCACACCCTTACCGCCGTAGCGCTCACCGCCGTCGCGCAGTTCGACGGCCTCGTGCTCGCCGGTGGAGGCGCCCGAAGGCACGGCAGCCCGGGTCAGGGTGCCGTCGTCGAGGGCGATCTCGACCTCGACGGTGGGGTTTCCACGAGAATCCAGGATCTCGCGAGCTCCGACCTGTTCGATGATGGCCACGAAAACGACACTCCTTCGGCTGCTGGCACGGTAGGTCTGACGGGAAGGGCCGTGCGTCTGCGAGCCTAGCGTCCTCGCGGACTGTGCAGTAACCGGCACTCCGACGAATCCCGTCTTATCGTCGCGGGAATCGCCCGTCGTTTCGTCCAGTGGGTGATCATGTCGTCCAATGGGTGATCATGCCCGGCGTCCGACGCTGTACGCGGCGGCGCGATCGCGGACCGTCCGCAGATACACATTGGATTGGTTGTAGGTCAATAGAGCTTGCTGCCAGCCGCGCTCGGAGGTCAGGTCGCCGCCGCTCGCGCACAGGTATCGGGCCGCGGTGAGTGCGGCGTCATCGATATTCTGCGGGTCGGCAATGCCGTCACCGTTGGCGTCGACACCCCAGCGCTTCCAGGTCTCCGGAATGAATTGCAGTGGGCCGAGGGCCCGGTCGTAGTCCGGATCGCCGTCGAGCTTGCCGCCATCGGTGTCCTGGACCAGGGCCACACCCGGCGAACCGTTCAGCGGGATACCGATGATCGGCGGGCGCACGGTGCCGTCGGCATCGACCCCCGAACCGCGATGGCTGCCGTGTTTGCTCTCCACGCTGGCGATCCCCGCAATGGTGGTCCATGCGATCCCGCAATCGGGCCGGGACCTGCCCATAATCGCCGCGGCATAGCCGTAGGCCTCCAGCGCGACGCTCGGAATGCCGAGTTTGTCGGATTGCTCCTCGGCCCAGTCGCGCAATTGCACGGCGGTGCGGCCGGGGGCGTCCAGGTCGATCACCGGCAACGGCGTACCCGGACCGGGCGGGATGCCCTCGGGAATGGGCGGCAACGTGCGTTCGGTGCCGCAACCGGCGAGCACAAGGGTCACCATTGCGGTGGCCAATACGCCGGTCAGCTTCGCGAGCACCCCTCCATCATCCAGATCCGAACGACCACACCCGCGGTACGCGCATCGCGGCCAGCCGAGCGCCATATTGCCCCCCTCCGATGGCGCATGCCCCAGCCGTCACGCGCTCCGTGATCCGAGAGTACCGAGCAAACCGCCGTTGGAGCTGTCGCGAAAAGCCCTCGCATACCTAATGCGCATCATGCATATGCTGCGCCGGGGTCGGCGGCTAACCAAGAAGTTCGCGGGTCGCGGGGTGCGCCGGAGTAGTGAGCACCTTTGTCGCCGAGCCGGATTCGACGATGCGGCCCTGGTCGAGGACGATGACGTGCGAGCAGTGGCCGGTGATCAGGGCCACGTCGTGGGTGATGACGAGTAGGCCGGTGCGGTGTTCGGCGCGGATGCGGTCCAGCAGCATCATGATGGCGACGGCGGTGTCGTGGTCAAGGGCGGAAGTGATCTCATCGCAGACCAGCACCGCCGGATCGGCCGCGAGCGCCCTGGCCAGGGCAACACGCTGACGCTGACCGCCGGAGAGTTCGTGGGGATAGCGGGTCGCCAATTCCGGCGCGAGCTCGACCGAGTCCAGCAGATCGATAACACGTTGCGCCAGTGATCGTTTCGGTACCTTGCCGATACGGCGCAGTGGGCGGCCGAGCGTCTCGGCGACGGTTCGGCGTGGATTGAGCGCGGACCGCGGATTCTGGGTGACCAGCTGAATACCATTGCGGCCGTGACGTGTTCGTCGGCGCGGACCGACCGGAATCGGCTCACCGGCAAGCTCGAGTGAGCCGGTCGCCGCGTGGTGCAGACCGGCGATCACCCGCGCGAGAGTGGTCTTACCCGCGCCGGAAGCCCCGGCAACCGCGAGTGCCGAGCCGCCGGACAGGACGAGATCGATACCCGCCAGCACCTGCTGCCCGTCGATCGATGCGCCGATATCCCGTGCACGCAGCAGGGGTTCCGGACTATCTCCTGAGCGCAGTATCACCGCATCCTGCGCATCCGGGTCGGGCCGCTCGAGCACTTCGACAGCGCCCGCCCGAACCACTGCGACGTCAGATCCGGCCGATGCCACCGACTCGGACTCCGCCTTCGTGTCAGACATCGGATACCGGTGCGCCGCCGCGTCCACCTGGCTCGGCGAGCCAGCCGGCTTGTGCACCGTAGTCGAATCGATCACCGCGTCGCCGATCCCCTCCGCAAGATCGGCGGGCAGGTCCAGCCAGGTATCGAGCACCGGGCGTCGTGCCACCGACAGCTCGACACGATCGTTCGACGAAGCGCCGATCTCGTTCGGCTGCGGCGAGTTCGACGCTACCGAACGGATCGGACCAGCAACACCGCCGATGCCGGTCGCGCCGAGTTCGACCACGTTATCGGCGATGGCGTGAATGGTCGCCGTGTCGTGTCCGGAGAGCAGGATGGCCGCTGCGCGCTCGGCGGCGATATCGGCCAGCAGGCGGGCGATTTCGGTGCGCAGGGCGCCGTGCAGACCAGCGAGCGGTTCGTCGAGGATGAGTATTCCGGTATTGCGGACCAGGGCACGGGCGAGCGCGACTCGGCGCTGCTGACCGCCGGAGAGTTCGCCGGGGCGGCGGCGCAGGTGTTCGGCGGACAGGCCGACCAGTTCCAGGGTTTCGGATACGGCCGCCTTTGAATGGCTCACCTCATCGAGCAGGGTGCGCACCCGCATCAACGGATTGAGGGCGGAACCGGGATCCTGTCCGACATAGGCAACGTTGGTACGCCGGAATCGTTGCAGTGTAGTGGGATTCAGCGCCAACACATCAAACCCGGCGACCGTGGCCGAACCCGCGCAGCGGATGGCTCCCGTCGGTAGGTGCCCGAGCAGGGCGCGCATCAATGTGGTCTTGCCCGATCCGGAGGGACCGGTCAGTGCGGTGACCGTGCCCGCGGCGATACGGAATGTGGTGGGCCCGAACAACTCCTGACCATTCGAACCGCGCACCATCAGTGCCTCGACGACGACCGGGTCACTCATCCTCGTCCCTCCAGCACATCGGGGATGGCGTCTGCACTGCGCGGACGCCGCGTAGCCCATCGCCGAGGCGCGCCCGGCCCGCGGTGCTCGAAGCTCGTGACCGCGACATTCACGCTCACCGCGACCACCGCGATCGCCAGGCTCGGGGCCAGCACCGACCAGGGGTTGAGCAGCATGCCGGAGGCGTTCTCGCGCACCATGACGGCCCAGTTGCTCGCGCCGAGCGTGGTCGGCAATTGCAGAAATGAAGCGGTGCTGACCACATAAACGCCCTCGACAAAGCGCAGGCCGAGTTGAGCGGCCAGCACTTCGCGCAGATTCGGGATCACCTCGCGAAACACCAAATGCGGCAGCGTCTCGCCGCTGGCCTGGGCAGCTTCGACATAACCACTGGCGGCCACGCCAGCCGCGGCAGCCGCGAAAACCCTTGCGCAGTACGGGGTGCCGAAGAGCAGGGCCACCACGATCAAGCCGTACACACCCGCGTCCGGCCAGGACGTGAGCACCAGCAGGATGCCGAGGACGGCCGGGAGCAAGATCGCGAAGTCGGCGGCACCTTCGATCACCGCGCCGACCCGAGGACGCAGCGCCGCGATGGTGCCGAGCACGCAGGCCAGTGCCGTCACCGCGACCGCGATCACCGCGGCCAGCAACAGCAGACCCCAACCGCCATACAGCAATTGGGTGAGCACATCGCGTCCGATCCGATCCGTTCCCAACGGGGCATCCGCACCTGGCCGGGCGAACGGAATGCCGACCGCCTGCTCAGCGGGCCGAGTCGCCAGCGTCGGCCCGAGCGCGGCGGCAACTACCACGAGCAGCGCGGGCACCACGGTGAGCAGCCGAATTTTCGTCATATCCGCCCTCGCAATGCCCAAGCCCGAATACCATCCGCCGCCGCCAACATCGCCATAATGACCACGCCGGTCAGCGCGACCACCGCGGCGATCAGCGAGGAGTCCCGATCGGCCACCGAACTCGCCAGCACCGCACCGAGTCCCGGATAGTTGAAGATGGTCTCGACCACCAGCGCACCACCGAGCAGCATGCCGACCGTGGTCGCGAAACTCGCCACGATGGTCGGCAGGGCGAACGGCAGTACATGCCGGGTCAATACCGTTGTGGTCGAAAGTCCGTCCAGTACTGCACTTTCCACATGCGGTGCCCCAGCCGCGTCCAGCAGCGCCGCGCGCACCACCCGGGTGTTCCAGCCGATCTGCGGTATCGCCAGCGCGAGCACCGGCAGCACCAACATGTCGGGGCTGGCCGGAAAGCCCGAGCGACCGGTGATGGTGACGGCGGGCAGCCATCCGGCGCCCAACGAGAACACCAGGATCAGCAATGTCGCGATGACGAACTCCGGAATCGCCGCGGCCGCTGTGGTAGTCGGTTGCAGGAACCGGGTCGAGATATCTCGCCGGGCCGCCCACCAGCTGCCGAGCAACAGTGATGCCACCACCGTTAGCAGGAGGGCGAGTCCACCGAGCAGCAGCGTCGGCGGGAACTTGTCGGCTAGTAGCTCATTGATAGATCGCCCACGCGCAGTCCGGCCGAAATCGCCGGTCGCCACACCGGATAGCCACTCGACGAAGCGAGCGGGCAGCGGACGATCCAATCCCAGTTCGTGTTCCTTCGCCGCGATCCGCTCCGCGGTGGCGTCGCGGCCGAGCACAGCGCTGGCCGCACTCCCCGGCAGCAGGTCGACGGCCACGAACACCGTCGCCAGCAGCGCGATCAGCAGGATGACCCGCCGGACGAGGAGTCGGGCGAACGACATCACTGCGCGAGCCAGGCCCGTTCCAACTGCACCCTGGCGAAGCCGCCGAGCGTCGGCACATCGCGCACCCGGGACGCGGCGATATCGATACCGTCGGCCATGCCCCAGACCAGATAGCCGCCGCGCGCGTATTCGATCCGCTGCACCTCGCGACAAGCCGTCGCGTACTCCGAATCATCGGGCGCGGCCAGGGCTTTGGTGGTGGCAGCATCGAATTCGGCATCCTTGAAACCGGTTTCGTTGCGATCGGAGCCCGAGGACATCAGCTTGGTCGCGAAGAACAGCGCGGAATCATTGGTGCCCCAGGAGACCGTGTACAGCGGCGCCTTCAACCAGGTCTCGTCGTAGAAGGTGTTCGGCTCCTGGGTCAGGACCTCGAGGCGCAGTCCGATATCGGCCAACTGCGTGGCGATCACCTTCGCCGATTCGACCTCACCGGGGGCCTCGGCCTTGGTGCGCAGCTGGTAGCCGCGAGCGGTATCGAACCCGGCATCGCGCAGCAGCGTCTTCGCACGCTCCACATCGCGGGTCCGCTGCGCAATGGTGTTGTCGTACAACGGATCCCCGGTGCCGAGGACGTCGTTGGCGATCGTGCCGTAACCCGAATGCACCTGATCGACCAGGGCCTTCCGATCGACCCCCAACCGAATTGCCTCACGCACCCGAGCATCGGCGAACGGCCCGTCGGAGGTCCGCATCGCGACCCCGACCATGGTGTCGTTCGGCCGCCGGACCACCCGCAGATCGCCGCGCCCATCGGCAGTGCGTCCCGCGATCGCACCGACATTGGACGCCAGATCGATCTGCCCGCCGAGCACCGCATTCCCCAGTGACGTCACGCTGTCGAACATGGTGACCTCGATGGCATCCAGCAGCGGTACCGGACCGTGCCAGCGGTCATTGCGCACCAGCCGGGCATTGCCACTCTGATAGGACTCCAACCGGAACGGACCGGTGCCGATGGCCTTGGTGAAATCGGTGGTGTCCTTCTTGACGGTGAAGGTCATCAGCCGAACCAGCAGCGGCAGTTGGGAATTCGATTCGGGCAGCGCGATCACCACCCGGTTCGGGCCGTCGGCGGTGATGTCCGCCACGGCGGCAGGCATTTTCGACGCACCACCCACGGTGCGCAGCCTGCGCAGCGACCACACGACATCCTCGGAGGTCACCGGGGATCCGTCGTGGAAGGTCGCACCGTCGGCAATGCTGAAGCTCCAGCGGCGGCGCTGCGCATCGGATTCCCACCGGTTGGAAAGGCGCGCAGCAACATTCGGGTCCGCGCCCGGTACCGTGAGCGCGTCGTACACCAGCGAGGCGATAAGGAAGTCGCTGTCATTGCTGAGATTCGCGTGCGGATCGCGTTCGATGCGCGCCGCGCTGCCGAGCGCACCGACCCGCAGGGTGCCACCGCGACGCGCGGGCCCACCGGAATCGCCGCCGTCCGAGCACGCGGCAGCCAACAGCACCGCGCCGACGCCCAGTCCCGATCGCAGGAGTTGTCGTCGATTCCATTCCATGGTGCCGCCCTCCTCGAGCATTCGAGTTACCGCGCGATCGCAAAACCGTAGCCAATCGAGCTAGGACAGGCTAGCCTAAGAGCGGTCCAGTCGTTGGACTTTGCTCCGCCGCAAGACTCGGGCGCCCCCCGAGAACGATGCCGCAAATTAGCTACACCCAGCAACGCCGAGTCTTAACCTCAGTCATGCGCGCTTGCTATTTCTCACGACTCGCTTAGGTAAGGCTTGCTTAAGTCACCCAGAGGCGCTAGCTTCGCAGATCGAATCGTCACAACCCCGCTTTTCGACCGATGCGAAGAAGGGATTCCTGGTGAAAGGCGTTCTCTCCGAACGTAAGACGCTTCACCCACTGGAAATCGAACGCCGCGAGCTACCAACCGCCGCCGGATATGCGGTACGCGCGCTCGCCCGTGAGATATGTATCACAATCGACTCCTGGCCCGATGGCACGGCCGATACCGCGCGCACGCTGACCGATCCGGCATTGCTCGAGCAAATCGATGCCCGAGTCGGCGAGTTGCCCGATGCGGTGCGCGTCGCCATGCGCCCGCCCGCCACCGCCGCGGGTGCCACCATCGTCGGCACACTGCCTTTGACCGATGCCGAATTCGGCCCGACACCACCGAGTTGGGTCGAGGCGGCCCGCTGGAGCGGTGACGCCGAACGTCGCGCGAGCTCATTCGAACTCGATGTCGTCATGCTGCTGCTCGCCCGCAGCGCGGGTGAACCGTTCGGCTGGCAGGGCCAGCAGGGCGGACGTCTCGTCAACAACATCGTGCCCTCCCCCGGCCATGAGCACGAACAGTCGGGTGCGAGCAGTAGAACCCTGCTCAGCCCGCATACCGAGGACGCATTCCACCCGGACCGGGCCAATCTGCTGATGCTGGCATGCCTGCGCAACCCGGACCATGTCGGCACCACCGTCTCCTCGGTGCGCCGGACCGAACTCTCCGACGACGAGCGCCGACTGCTGCGCACGCCGACGCTGCCGATCCTGCCCGACGTCTCCTACGGCACCGGCCACGAGCACTACCGCGCCACCCCGCTGCCGACCCTGTGGAGCACCGAATCAGACGGCGACACAGCGGATTTGACGCTGCGCTACGATCCGGCATACACCCCGCTCGACGATGCCGACACGGAATTCCGGCTGGCCTACGCGCGCCTCACCGCGGAGCTCGAGCGCGTCTGCGCAACCGCCGCGCTCGCCCCTGGCGAACTCCTATTGGTGGACAATGACGTCGCGGTACACGGTCGGGTACCGTTCACCGCGCGCTACGACGGCACCGACCGCTGGCTCAAGCGCGTCAATATCCGCCTGCCAGAACGACAACGGCGAGCCGCCGAGGCCGACGAAGATGGTTATGGGCAACGGATCGTCGCCCCGTTCCGAGCGGTGAGCAACCCGCCCGCGAGCGCTGGTGTACCGGCCCGGGCCACCGCCCGGACCGCAGTGAGGCTGGATACGACAGAACATGATCGAGGAACCGTTGAGCACTCGTGACCGGAGCACACCACTGCGCGTGCTGAGCCGCAGCGATCTTGCGGACGTGCCCATCACGCCCGCCGATGTGGTGCGCGCGGTGGAGGAGGCGTATCTCGCCTTCGCCGCGGGCGATTCGGATAATCCGCGCAAACTCAGCGTGGCGAATCCGGACGGCTGGTCGGTGGCCTACGCCATGCTCGGGCGCGATGGTCGCCGCCGCGTGGTCGCGATGAAGACCTCCTACAAATTCGATCCCGGCCACGATCGCAGCACCAAGCGCTACTACACGACCATCACGCTCTACGACGACACCACCGGCGCGCCGATCGCGATGATGGACTGCGCCAGGGTCGGTGCGCTGCGCACCCCGGCGGTCTCGGCGCTGCTCGTGCGCGAGACCGCACGCCGCGGTGCGGAGAGCGTACTGCTGATCGGCACCGGCACCCAGGGCCGAAATGCCTTGCCGCACTTGCTCGCCGCCAATCCGCAGCTGCGCAAGCTGATGCTCTACGGGACGCATCCGGAGGGCCTGGCGGCGGTGCGCGACCATCTCGCCGCATACAACCCGCACGTGCTGCTGGAGACCGTCGAGGATCCGCGCGCGGCCGCTGGCGCCGCCGATGTGGTGCTGGCCACCGCGGGGCCGGGCACCGAGGTCGCGATCGAATCCGAAGATCTCGCACCGGGATCGACCGTCGTACTCGTCGGCTACGGACTGGCGCCGTCCACCCTGGTCCACGCCGACCGCGTAGTCGCAACCAGCGCTCAGCAAATGGCGCTGACCGGGACCGATATGGTCGGCCCCGACGGCAGGCTGCGACCGGTCGATGCCGAGCTGCCGCAGATCCTCACCCGCCGCGCGATCGCCCGCCGCTCCGACGACGAACGGATCTTCGTCTACAACAGCGGATTGGTGCTCACCGATATCGCCGTCGCGCACGCACTCGCCGAACGGGCCATCGCTGAGGGGCGCGGCACGGAGGTGCCCCTGTGGGACTAGATATCAGCGCGGTCGAGTTCGACAAGACGGTGCCCACCCTCGGCACCGCCGAACCCGACGGCACGCTGGCGTTCGACGACGGCTCGACCCGCGACAAGATCAAGCTGGGTGATCACCCCGCGGAGACAATCGGATCCGCTGATCCTGCGGTGCTGGCGACGGTGCGGGCGCTGCTGAACATCTGCGCGACACCGCTGCCCGCACACACCGACGACTGGGAGCGGCGGTTGCTCGCCGATCCGAATCTGCTGGGCGATATCGCCTTTGCGGTCGGTGGACCGTTCCACGTCATGTATCCCGCGCGAGTCACGGTGAATATCAACGGATTCCGGCAGGCGTTCGAGCGGGCCGGGGTGGATGGCGCGATCTACTACGGTAAGAAGGCGAACAAGGCAGCCTGTGTCGCCCGCGCCTGCGCCGAAAATGGCGCGGGCGTGGATGTTTCGAGCATCGGCGAGCTGACGGCGGCGCTGGCGCAAGGTATTCGCGGCGACGAGCTGATGGTGACCGGGCCCGCCAAATCCGATGATCTGCTGTGGCTGGCGGTCCGGCACGGCGCATTGATCGCGATGGACAGTCTCGGCGAGCTCGAACGATTGGCCGCGTTCACCACCCCGGCCGCGGCGGCCCGGGTACTGCTCCGGGTGCTGCCCGATGGATCGGTCAGCCGGTTCGGCATGACCGCCGACGAACTGGACCACGCGATCTCGATGATCGGCGCTTCCGGCACGGTCGGTCACGAATCGATTCGCCTGCAGGGCTTCAGCTTCCATCTCTCCGGCTATGACGCGATCGCCCGCGCCGAACAGGCCGACGATCTGATCGCCCGCTGCTCGGAAGCGCGCACCCTCGGACATCCGGCCACCACCATCTCCATCGGTGGCGGATTCGGCGTCGACTATGTCGCGGCCACGGCCTGGTCCGAATTCACCGAATGCGCGAACCAGCGATGGTTCCACGCGGGCAAGTCCTTCGATTCGTACTACCCCTACCACTTTCCCGCGCCCGGCCCGGCCATGCTGACCGCGATACTCGAGCATGACGCACTGGCAGTGCGGTTGCGCGACAACGATATCCGGCTCGCCATCGAACCCGGCCGAGCACTGCTCGACCAGGCCGGATCCACGGTGTTCCGGGTACAGGGCAGCAAGACCCGCCACGCGGACGGGCACCCCTACCAACTGCTCACCGTGGACGGCACCAGTCTGAGCCTGTCCGAGCAGTGGTTCGACAGCGAGTACCTGCCCGATCCGACGCTGTGGCCGCCGCGCCCCGGCGAGCCCACTCCGACCTGCGTCGGCGCGGCCAGCTGTCTGGAATCGGACATGCTCAGCTGGCGGCGCATCCCGCTGCCACGGCGGGCCGAGGTCGGCGATCTGTTGATCTACCCGAATACCGCTGGTTACCAAATGGATTCGAATGAGTCGGCATTTCACGAACTGCCGATTCCGCCGAAGGTGATCCTGCACGACACCGGCGATCGACTCCGCTGGACGCTCGACGCCGAATGATCCAGCACCCTTCAACCCACACTCTTACGGCCCCGAACGAGGAGACCTCCATGCCGCTCGTCACGCGCGTGACGGATCTGATCGGCCGCACCCCGCTGTTCGAACTCGCGACCACCGCGACCGGTACCCGGCTGCTGCTCAAGCTCGAGCAGTTCAATCCGACGGGTGCGGCCAAGATCAGGATGGCGCGCGCGATGGTCGACGACGCCGAACGCCGGGGTTTGCTGAACGTTGGCGGGCATATTATCGAGTCGACATCCGGAAACACCGGGCTCGGCCTCGCGGTAGTAGCTGCCGAACGTGGGTATCGCTTCACCGCGGTGGTCGATCACCACGCATGCAAGGACAAGCTGCGCGCGATGCGAGCAATGGGTGCGGAACTGGTATTCGTCGCCGATGAGGGCGACGACAATCTGGCCACCTCGGCGCGGGAGGACCTGGCCGAGGCGATGGCCGCCGCGCAGTCGGGCGCCTACTTCACCGAACAGCACAACAATGACGCCAATGCGGTCGGCTACTACGCGGTCGCCGAGGAATTGCTGGAGGATGTGGACCGCGTCGATATCCTGCTCTCCGCGGTGGGCACCGGAGGTTCGCTGTTCGGTACCGCGACCCGGCTGCGCCAACTCGGCTGCACGCCGCGGGTGATCGGCGTGGAACCCGTCGGCTCGATCGCGTTCGGCGGGCCGGGCGGGCCCTACTGGCAGTCCGGCACCGGCACCCCGCCCGGTGCCACCATCGGCACCGCCGTCGACTATTCGCTGCTCGACGAGGGCGTCAAGGTTTCCGATATCGCGGCCTTCGCCACCGCCCGCGCCATCGCGGCCGAACTCGGACTGATGATCGGCGGCTCCGCGGGTGGCTCCGTGCACGCCGCACTGACCCGTCTCGAAGACTTCCCGCCCGGCTCGACCGTGGTCACCCTCGTCTGCGACGGCGGCGAGAAGTACCTGGACACCGTCTTCGACGACGACTGGATGCGCGATCGCGACCTCCTCGACGCCGCCACCGAACGCGAAGTGCGCGAGATGCTCGACCGCTACGCTCCGGCCGCGCGCCAAGGGCAATTGGTCGAGGTGCGATGACGTACCTGCGCACCGCGCTCGGGTGCGGGGCCATCGAGGCGGCACCGGATGCACTCGGTCACCGTTGCGCAGTACGCCGTTCTCCTGAAATGATCATCACGCATTTAGGTTTGGGTAGCCTAATTTTCCGAGAGGGAAGAGTCGGGATGCAACCCGTGACGATCGGTTCCGAGAGTCGACCGATGGAGTTCGAATGGTGAATCTGTCCGCCTTCCGTGCCGACGGACGGCAGCTCACGGCGTTGGCGGCGCCGATTGCACTGACACAGTTGGCACAGATTGCCGTGTCGACCACGAATATCGCGTTGATGGGCACTCTCGGTGTGCGCGCGGTCGCGGCGGGTGGACTCGCGATGGTGCTGTTCAACCAGATTCGCACCATGTGCGTCGGCCTGATCACCGGGACCGGCAATCAGATCGCGGGCTCGGTGAGCGCGGCCGATAAGCGTGGTGAGTCCGCGGATCGGGAGGTGCGCGACATCGTGCGGTCGAGTTTTCTGATCGCCACCGTCGCCGGAATCATCGGCGGTGCGGTGCTGGTCGGACTCGGCTGGGCGCTGCAATGGCTCGGTCAGGACGCCGGGGTGCTGGCCGATGCGCGACCGCTGATGATCGCACTCGCGCCGGGACTGCTGCCCTGCCTGTGGTTCCAGGTGCTGCGCCAGTACACCGTCGGCATGCAACGCCCACAGGCGCTGCTCTTGGTCACCCTCGGTTCGGTGGCGCTGAATCTGGTACTGGCCCTTGCCTTCATCCACGGCTGGGCCGGACTGCCCGCGCTGGGACTTACCGGCATCGGCATCGCGACCTCACTGGTCTTCCTGATCACCTTCGGCAGCTTCCTGGCGATGGTGCGCGCCGATACCGAACTCGGCGCCACCCTGCCGCTGCGCCCATGGCCGGTGCACACGCCGACCATCCGGGCCGAATTGAAGCTCGGTGCGCCGATCGCGCTCACCTACGGTTCGGAGGCGGGCATGTTCTCCGTGCTCGCCCTGGTGATGGGCAGTATCGGACCGGCCGCGCTGGCGGCGCACAATGTCGTCTACCAGATCATCTACATCGTCTTCCAGATCGCGATCGGCCTGTCCCACGGCGCGTCCATCCTGGTCAGCCATGCCGTCGCCCGCGACGAATTCGGCCACGCCCGCGCACTGGCCTGGCTGGCGCTGCAACATGCGGGCATTGTCGCCGCGGTCACCGGCGTGGCCTATATCGTCGCGCCGAGGCTCGTGCTGAGCCCCTTCCTCGAACCCGGTGACACCGCGACAATCGAATTGGCCCGCTCGCTGCTGCTCATCGGCATCGTGCTCCAGTTCTTCGATGCCGCACAGAACATCGGCACCGGCCTGCTGCGCGGCCTGAAGGAGACGAAGGCGGGCTTCCGCCTGTCCCTGGTCGGCTACTGGCTCGTCGGCCTGCCCACCGCCCTCCTGCTTGCTTTCCCCGTCGGCCTCGGGGCCGCTGGCGTGTGGTGGGGCCTGACCGCGGGCCTGGCCACCACCGCCGCCCTCATGCTCCGCCGCTACTTCACCCTGCTCGACACCGCCGAACAGGCCAGCCCCCACCCCCTCCCCCAATCCCTGCCCACCCCCACATGATCGCCCCGACGAAATCCGCACCCGGGATCAGCGCCACCGAGGGTGCGGATACCGACAAGGGTGCGACTCTCGACCACCCAGCAGCCGGCTCGCCATCGCGCACACTCACGATCGTGCGAGATGCCGCACTTTCGCGGAGTTCGCACCGCTTGCAGCGGCATCGAAGCGGTGCGAACCCCGACAGCAAGGGCAGCCGCGGGGCTTTTGGGCGGGCGGCCGAAAGTGTTGTGCAGCAACCTGATAGCGTGCCGGAATGCGGCAGAGCCTGGCATTGAGTTGTGAGCGGGTCTCCGCTGAACTGCTGGACCATTTCGACGGCGTCGGCATGGTGCGCGGCGAGTACGTATTCCGCGCCGCCGGGAAATACCCGACGCCCGAATCCGTTTCGGGTTATCTGGTGCCCTATCTGCGCCATATCGCCAAACGTGCGACCGGGACCATCTGGTATCGCACCATGGAAGCCGATACCGCCGAATGCAACATCCTCGACGGCGTCGAAGAGATCATCATCGAGCCGAACAAACTCCTCGGCCTGCGCGGCATTCGCCGGGCCCGCCGCTTTCCCGAGGCATTCATCGCGGAACTCGAGGGCATCGCACAGGTGCGCGACGAGGGCGCGGATATCGGCGTGCTGTTCCCCTTCGTCACCTATGTCGACGAATTGCAGTGGGCCATCGAGCAAACCAGGGCCGTAATCGGCGAGTGCCCGATGGCCACCATGATCGAGATCCCGTCGCTGCTGCTCGAGGTCGATCGTGTCGTCACCACCGGGGTGTCACGGGTGGTGATCGGCTGCAACGATCTGTCCTCGCTGCTACTCGGCCAAGACCGCACCACACTGCAACCGGTGCGCCCCGTTCCGCCGCTGCTGCGCGCGATCGAACGCGTCACCATGGTGGCCGCGGCCGCGGGCGTGCGGACCGCGGTGGCGGGCTATCTGCATCCGGACCTGGTCGCGGCCTGTGCGAACCTCGGCGTCGACGAATGCGTACTGCACTATTCCGACCTCCCCGAACTGCTGGGTGACCAGTTCGCGGAGCTGCCGGATCTGGATGTGCTGCAAGCGATCAAGCGCAAGACCCGTGCCGCCATCGCGGTGTTCGAGGCCGAGCGGGCGGCCGGTTCCGATCCCGACCACCCGCAGGCCTATCAGACGTTGACGCCGTAATCGCGGGCGATACCCGCGAGTCCGGAGGCATATCCCTGACCGATGGCGCGGAACTTCCACTCGTTGCCGTACCGGTACAACTCCCCGAACACCATGGCGGTCTCGGTGGACGCATCCTCGGTGAGGTCATACCGGGCCAGCTCGGCGCCCGTGGTCGCGTCCACCACGCGAATGTAGGCATTGCGAATCTGGCCGAACGACTGTCCCCGCGCATCGGCGTCGTGGATGGAGACCGGAAAGAAGATATTGGTGATCGTCGGTGGCGTCGCCGCCAGGTCGACATTGATCACCTCGTCATCGCCTTCGCCCTCGCCGGTGAGATTGTCACCGGTGTGCTCGATCGTGCCCTCGGGCGAACGCAGATTGTTGTAGAACACGAAATGCTGATCGGAAAGCACCCGCTGATTCGGCCCGGTGGCGAGCGCACTCGCATCGAGGTCGTAGTCGGCCCCGGTGGTCGTTCGCACATCCCAGCCCAGCCCCACCGCTACCTTGGTGAGGTTGGCCGCCTGCTTCGACAGCGAGACATTTCCGCCTTTGGCCAATGTGACGCTCATGATCCCCTTCCATTCGACGCGTTCGCGCCGCCTTTCATCTGCACGATTATTACTCTGTCCCGGACGTGTTGCGCCGGTTCAGTTCTGGCAGGCCGACCCTTTCGAGCAACCTGCAAGCGGTCGCCAGCAGCCTGGTCGAACGACCTACGAGCGACCACCAGTGACACCTTTCGAGCGACCCGCGAGCAAGTCGCTAGTCGGCCCACGCGCGCAGCGTCTGCACGCGCCCTTCGAGCGCATGCAGTTCGCTCGCATCGAGCACGGTGCGCTCGATACCGTTCGCAACCGCGAATGCCGACTGCCGGTGATCGTCGATCACCTCGACATCGATCTGCACCGCCACATAGTCTGTCGCGCCGGGCATTTCCTCGGCGATGACCTTCGCCCGACCTCGCGCGCACAGCGCGACATTGCCGCCGCCGAGAATCAGCAGGGCGACATCGGGCTGCTCCCGCAACCGGGCCAGCGAACCGCGATCGAATTTGAGGCTGATCAGAATGCGCCGGTCGCCCGCGCGCACCGGCCAGGAGACCGGAATCGCATGCGGCGCTGGATCGGTGGTGACCAGCACCGCGATCGTCTCCTGGGGCCATTCCGGGAGCACGTCCAGTTCGGGATGATCGGTCGAGTGGTCTTGACGTTGCACAGGGCTGGCTCCGGCTGCCATCTTCGTCACCTCATGGATCGATGCAACGCGGCGGGCTGTGCCGCGTCGCTTGCAAGTCTAAGGCGCTGTGTCCCTTGTCCGCTGGCGCTGCGACCTTTGTCCGAAGTGCTCTCAGGCACCTCTCAGGACGCCAGTGCGGCGGGGCTGGGGATGGGCAGCGCCTTGGCCCAGTCGCGGACCATATCCTGGACGCGAATCTCCGATGACGCGTCATGTCGACCGTGCGCGCCGATCTGAGCCGCTCCGCGAGCCGCGAGCAGTTCGGCGGCGATCTCACCACCGCGATTGAAGGTGTCACCGTAAACCGAGTCGCCGAGGCCGAAGACCGCGAAGTTCAGTCCCGTAAGGTCCGGCTTGCGGGCTTCGAGTGCATCGAAGAAGGGTTCGGCGCCGGTCGGCAATTCGCCGTCGCCATAGGTCGAGCAGATGACGACATGGAAGTCACCGGCGTCCAGCTCGTCGATATCGAAGTCGGCCATATCGTGGACCGACACGTCATACGCGGCCGCTAGCTCATCCGCCACACACTCCGCGGCAGCCTCGGCCGTGCCCATCTCCGAACCGAACAGAATGACTACCCGCACTTCCGCGCTCCTTCCTCGAGGATTATGCGGTAAGGCTACCCTAATTTCAATGGGACAATCGTACCCAATAGTCCGTCCGGGACACCAGCGTTGTGTCCGGATTGACGGGTCGACACGGTCGATGCATCATTTCTGACAGCCCCTTGTTCATCAGGGACTTCTCCATCCGTCGGCCAATGACTGTCCGGCCGGTGTGCTGTTTCCGATCACGCTCGGCCGCCGTGCCGTGCTCGTACCGACAGCACTCCCCCCAATAGACGCGATGGCGTCCGGCCGTGAGTGAGGTGAGAACGACATGGTGTACCGATCGTCTGAGACTCGGCTGATCACTTCGTTCCTGCACTACGGCCTGGTCCCGAACTTCTGAATTCGGCCGCGCCGGGCGCGGCATCCGAGGACGGCGTCGATGGCGCCGCCCGGAGCACAGCCCGGGTTGTAGCGCGGTACCACGGGACATTCGGCACAAATTCGGACGCGGAGCAGACACATGGTTGATATGGGGGCAATGGATTCCGGAGCGGTCGACATGGTCGCATGGCCGACGGCGGGCAATCTCGTCGTCTCGCCCGCGATGCTGGACGACCTGGGATATCTGCGGGGTGAGTTGGCGGCCGCGGAGGTGCCGTTCCTGCTCATCCGCGATAGCGAACATCGGCTCGCATTGGCCGCGGATGCGGCGCACCGGGCGATGGTGCGCCGGGTGACGGCCGCCGCGATCGCCACGGGTTTCGTCTGTAATGAAGTGCTGCACAACGTTCTCCGCTTCAGTCGCGATGCCGATCCGGCGCATTATGTGGATCTGGAGTTGTGGGAGTACCACGGCGACACGGTCGAATGCCCGCGCCCGAATGCCTTCACCCGCAATGTCTTCGACCTCGCCGATGTCGAGCGCACGCAAATCCGGCTGTTCGATCGCCAGTGGCCGACGCTGACCGATATGTTCGCACCGCAGCCGACCGATATCGGATTCGATATCGACCTGGTGTTCTCCTGGGTCGACGGCTCCGATCCCGAATTCCGGGCCCGCCGTGCGGGCATGCTGGCCCAGGTGGTGGTCGGCGAGGGCGATGACGCCGATGCCAGAATCCGCCAGATCGACGAATTGAAGTACGCGCTTCGCTCGATAAACAAGAACGCGCCGTGGATCCGCCGGATCTTCATCGCCACCGACTCGCCGGTGCCGCACTGGCTCGACGAACATCCGCGGGTGACGGTGGTGCGCGCGGTCGATCACTTCAGCGATACCAGCGGGCTGCCCACCTTCAATTCCCATGCGGTGGAATGCCAACTGCAGCATATCGATGGACTCAGCGAGCACTTCCTGTATTCCAATGACGATATGTTCTTCGCGCGGCCAGTGCGTCCCTCGACGTTCTTCACCCCGGCCGGGGTGAGCCGCTTCATCGAGGCGGGCACCCGGATCGGACCGGGCCGAAATAACGACCGGCGCAGCGGTTTCGAGAATGCCGCCCGGGTGAATCGGGAACTGCTGGCCGGGCGGTTCGGACATGTCATCGCCCGGCATCTGGAGCACACCCCGGTTCCATTGCGGCGCAGCGTATTACTCGAGATGGAGCAGGAATTCGCGGCCGATTTCGCGCGGACGCGGGCCAGCAGATTCCGGGCGGCCACCGATATTTCGGTGACCAACTCGCTCTATCACTATTACGCGATGCTCACCGGGCGGGCCGTGCCCCAGGAGATGGTGCGGATGCGCTACGTCGACACCACGAGCCAACGCGGGCTCGCGCTGCTGGACGGACTCGCCGAACATCGCGACGTCGACTTCTTCTGCCTCAACGACGGCAGCTTTCCCGAGGTCACCGAGGCGGACCGGGTGCGCGCGGTCTCGGAGTTCCTGTCCGCCTACTTCCCGGATCGCGCGCCATGGGAACAGGTCAGTGCACAGCCTCGTCATCAGATTCCGGACTCTGCTCCGGGCGCCGCATAACCCGCGGAATGCGCGCGGCCGGCGGAATCACGATGCCCTCCTCGGCCAGCTTCCGCGCCGCCTCCTGCGGGGTGGCCGGGGAGCCTACGGTCGGGCCGCGATCGATCGGGACCACCGAGTGGACAATGGTGTCCGGGTAGATGTGCACGTAGTTGAAGGCCTGCGCGCCGTCGCGGCCGCGCAGCCCACCCTCGGCAACCGCCAGATCCTGGCTGTAGCAGGTCGCCGAGGCGACCGAAACCGGAATGCCCGCGAACGTGGCGCTGGTCGAAAAGTGCAGATGCCCAGCCAGAATCGCGCGTACATCGCTGCCGTCGAGCACATCGGCCAGCCTGCGCTGATCGCGTAGTTCCACGGTGACCGCGAGATCGAGAACGCAGGGCACCGGCGGGTGGTGCATGGCCAGGATGGTGCCGAACGGAGCGGGTTCGGCCAGTACCGAGCGCAGCCAGGCCAGCTGCTCGTCGCGGATCTCGCCGTAGTGGTGGCCGGGAACGGTGGTGTCCAGGGCGATGATTCGCAAGCCGTCGATCATGTGCACCCGGTCCAGCGGCTTCGTCGACGGGTGCTCACCGAGCAGGGTCCGGCGCAGCTCACCGCGATCGTCATGATTGCCGGTGACCCATACGATCGGCGCGCGCAATTGGCGCGCGAAGGGCTCGACCATGGCGCGCAACTTCGCGTAGGCGTCCGGTTCGCCCTGATCGGTGAGGTCACCGGTGAATACCAGCGCGGTGGGCCGGATCCGGCTGGCCGCAGCCTGGTCGAGCAACTGTCGCAATCGCTGATCAGCGTCCACGTCGCCGTAGAGCGCGCTGTCACCGCCGATCAAGTGGGTATCGCTGAAGTGGAACAGCACATGATTCGGTCGCGGGTGCTCCGCGACTCTGCTGATGGGCACCGAACCGAACGTCCTTCCCCGGCGGATTTGCCCGCCATTGGCTTCGGGTTCCATCGCCAGGATAGCGACGACCTATTGACAGAATTCCCGACGCACGGTGACAACATGCTTGCGGGTAGGTGAGAGTTCGGTGTCGATCACCGACAGCGCCCCTCGAGCAGGTAGGCCGTCGCTGTCATGATTTTGGTGCTCAGTGGGTGCCGAGGGCGTCGGCGGTGCGGAGGGCGTCGAGGACCATTGGGGCGTCGACAGTGAAGGGCTCGTTGTGGATGGTTTCGCCGGGGGCGATGGTGCGTTCGGCGATCGCGGTCAGGGTCCGGGGATCGGCGTCGGCCAGGCCGAGTGCGGCCAAGGTGGTCGGTAGGCCGACCGTTGTGCAGAAGTCGAGAACCGTTGAAATCTCTTCGGCGGGTGCGCCTTCCAGCACCAGTTGGGTGAGTACGCCGAAGGCGACCTTCTCGCCGTGTAGGTAGGGGTGGGTCTGTGGGGCGGCGGTGAGGCCATTGTGGATGGCGTGGGCGGCGGCGAGGCCGGAGGATTCGAAGCCGAGGCCGGAGAGCAGGGTATTCGCCTCGACTATGCGCTCCAGTGCCGGAGTGACGGTGTGATTGCGGACCGCGGTCAGGGCTTGGAAACCGTCGGCGAGCAAGGTGCGGTAGCAGAGTTCGGCCAATGCGGTGGCGCTGCGGGTGGAGGCACCGCCGCGCATATTCCGCACCCGTGCGGCACTGCAGGTCCGCGCCTCGAACCAGGTCGCCAGCGCATCACCCATCCCCGCGGTGAGCAGCCGGGCCGGCGCCTGCGCGATGGCGGAGGTATCCACCAGCACCATCGCCGGATTCCGCCGCACCAACTGATAAGCCTCGAATTCCCCACTGTCGGTGTAGATCACCGACAGCGCACTGCACGGCGCATCACTCGACGCCGCCGTCGGACAACTGATCATCGGCAGATCCAGATCATCGGCCACCGCCCGCGCTGTATCGAGCACCTTGCCGCCACCCGCCCCCAACACCACGGTGCTCCCACTCTCCTGCACCGCCGCGGTCACCCGCGCGATCTCCGCCCGACTGCACTCACCCCCGGACCGATGCACCGAGTACTCGATCTTCGCCTCGGTAAGCGACTCCCGCCACGCATCGGCCAACAACCGATACGCACTACCCCCCGCCACAATCGTCACCGGCCCCCCGATCCCCAACCTCGTCATCTCCGCCCCGAGCGCCGCAGTAGCATCCCGCCCCTGCACGTAATGCCCCGGCGAAGAAAACACACTCAGCATCTGGCCCACCTCCCGATCCGGGGCACCGTCGATAGCGCCGAATCGCCCGCACACCACCCGCTGCCCGACAGCCGCTCGTATGGGCAACGCTACGCGCACGACATCCGCTCCGGCCTCGGTTGAGCCGATGAAACATCGGCACGGTTGGAACGGGCTGGCCGCGGTCGCTGGACTTCATAGACCGACGAAGTGACCGAGGATCCGGAGCTGGCTCCTGTGTCGACCGACCTGCCCACCCTTTTCGATCACTCCGATCAGCAGTCGCGCCGACGATCTCTGGGTGCTGTCGGCACACTCGAGGCCGAGCCTGACTCAGCCGAGCGCATAAACCCCGTCTATCGCGGCCAGTAATCGCGCCAGTCGTCGTCGGACAGCGGGGCACGTTCACCCCGCGCGGCCTCGGCCGCATCTTCCGCCGCGCGGATTTCGGAGGCGAAGGTCAGGGTTGCCTTGCGGAGGCGTTCTTCGGCGCTGTCGGCGCCGCCGAGGTGGATGACGCGCAGTTCGCCGGGGATGAGGTCTTCGGGGAGGCCTGCCTTGAGGCTGCGGGAGCGGATTTTTTCGGCAAGGGCGAGGGCGGGTTGGGCCATGGCTATGCCGTCGAGGCAGGAGCGGCGGGACTTTTCGGCGGATTTGCGCTCTTCCCAAGCCTTTTCCTGGGCGGCGATCTTTTCGGCGACGGTCGCCGTTGGATCGATGGGCTCGTCGACCAGGTGGGGGCTGCGGTTGACGAGTTTGGCGACAAGCGCGGCGGCGACATCGTCGACGGTGAATTCGCCTGCGGCCTGGGCGATTCGGGAGTGGAACAAGACCTGCAGTAGCAGATCGCCGAGTTCTTCCTTGATGGTTTCGGCGTCGTTGTGCTGGATGGCGTCGAGGAGTTCGTAGGTTTCCTCGAGCAGGTAGGGACGCAGGGAATCGTGGGTTTGGGTTACCTCCCAACCGCCGAACTTCCACAGGCGATCCATGACCTCGACGGCTCCGGCCAAACCGGCCGCCACCACAGCGGCATCGGTGCGGCCGGATTCATCGGAGGCCGATCCGGTGCCCAGATCGCCGTCATCCATTTGTCCCGAGTCGGCGGAACCATTGCCGTTAACTGCCTCGGACTCCCGGTGATCAATACCGTTCGCCTTGCCCGCCGCCGCCGCCGCATATCGAGCGGCGCGCAGCACGGCCTCCTCACGATCCGAACTCATCGAGCCGCGACCTCGGTGGCAACCCGAAGATCGACGAATCCCTTCGGCTTTCCGTCCAACTGGAGCAGCAGGTCGGCCACGAACTGCAGCAGCACCAGATCGCGGACCCGGTCCGCACCGACACTGTCCTCGACCCGGGGCAGCGGCAGCTGCACGACACCACTGGCGGCGCGATAGCCCGCACTGGGGTACAGACGCTTCAAACGCATCTGCTTGGAATCGGGCAGACTCAGCGGCGAAACCTTCAAGGTGGTTCCGGTGACCGCAATTTCGGTGACCTCGTACTCGCGCGCGAGCAGCCGCAGCTTGGCCACCGAGACCAGCCTGCCGACCTCGACCGGCAGCGGGCCGTAGCGGTCGACGAGCTCCTCGACAACCGACTCCAGCGCCGGATGATCCTGTGCGGCAGCCAGTTTCCGGTAGGCCTCCAGCCGGAGCCGGTCACTGGTGATGTAGTCGGGCGGAATATGCGCGTCCACCGGGAGGTCGATGCGAACCTCCTTGACCTCCTCGGTGAGGATCGGCTTTCCGTCGGCGGCGGCGCGATACGCCTCCACCGCCTCACCGACCAGTCGCACGTACAGATCGAATCCGACACCGGCCACGTGACCGGACTGTTCGGCGCCGAGCACATTTCCCGCACCGCGAATTTCGAGGTCCTTCATGGCAACGGCCATACCCGCACCGAGATCGGAGTTCTGGGAAATGGTGGCGAGCCGGTCGTAGGCCATCTCGGTGAGCGGCTTCTCCGGCGGGTAGAGGAAATACGCGTACCCGCGCTCTCGGCTGCGGCCGACCCGACCACGCAACTGGTGCAGCTGCGAAAGACCGAGGGCGTCGGCACGTTCCACGATCAAGGTATTCGCATTCGAGATATCGAGACCGGTTTCGATAATGGTCGTACAGACCAGCACATCGAATTCACGTTGCCAAAACCCTTGCACTGTTTGCTCTAGCATGTCCTCGTTCATCTGACCGTGCGCGACCACCACCCGCGCCTCGGGCACCAGATCCCGAATTCGCTTGGCCGCCTTGTCGATCGAGGAGACCCGATTGTGCACATAGAAGACCTGGCCGTCCCGCAGCAGTTCGCGCCGGATGGCCGCGGTGACCTGCTTATCGTTATAGCCGCCGACGTAGGTGAGCACCGGATGGCGTTCCTCCGGCGGGGTGAGAATGGTCGACATCTCGCGGATGCCAGCCAGACTCATCTCCAGGGTGCGCGGAATCGGGGTGGCCGACATGGTCAGCACATCCACATGGGTGCGCAGCGCCTTGATGTGCTCCTTGTGCTCGACACCGAAGCGCTGTTCCTCGTCGACGACGACCAGGCCGAGATCCTTCCACCGCACGCCGGTCTGCAGCAGGCGGTGCGTGCCGACCACGATATCGACGGACCCGTCCGCCATCCCCTCCAGCACCGCGCGGGATTCGCCCGGATGGGTGAAACGCGACAGTCCCTTCACCGTCACCGGGAATCCCGCGACGCGTTCGGCGAAGGTCTGCAGATGCTGTTGCGCCAGTAGGGTTGTCGGCACCAGCACGACGACCTGCTTACCGTCCTGCACCGCCTTGAACGCGGCGCGCACGGCGATTTCGGTCTTGCCGTAGCCGACATCACCGCAGACCACGCGGTCCATTGGGACCGGCTTCTCCATATCCGATTTCACCTCGGCAATGGCGGTCATCTGGTCAACGGTCTCGGTGAACGCGAACGCGTCCTCCATCTCCTTCTGCCACGGACTATCCGGACCGAACGCATGCCCCGGCGCGGCCTGGCGCGCCGCGTACAGCTGCACCAGTTCACCGGCGATCTCGCGAACCGCCTTGCGCGCCTTGCGTTTGGTATTCGCCCAGTCGGAGCCGCCGAGTTTGGACAGGCTCGGCATCTCGCCGCCGACATAGCGCGAGAGTTGATCGAGCGATTCCATCGGCACGAACAGCCGGTCGCCGGGCTGACCGCGTTTACCGGGCGCGTATTCGATGACGAGGTATTCGCGCCGGGCCCCGCCGACGGTGCGCTCGATCATCTCCACGAACCGGCCGATGCCGTGCTGATCGTGCACGACCATATCGCCCGCGCTCAGCGCCAGCGGGTCGACCTGGTTGCGGCGCTTGGCCGGAAGTCGCTTTCCCTCCGCCGGTGCGGTGACCCGATTGCCGGTGAGGTCGGATTCGGCGACCACGACCAGCCCGGCGTCATCGAAGATCAACCCGTCGTGCAGCGAACCACACAGCACACCGACCAGTCCTGGCGTCGGCTCGGCTGCGACCGCCAATGCGGCGGCGGGCACTTCGGCATCGGCGAGCCGTTCCAGAATGCGTTGCGCCGTACCGTGACCCGCAACGACCACCACCGCGCGTCCGCCGGTGAGCACATGCGCGCGCAGGGACGCGAAGATCGTCGCCACCAGTTCATCGGAACCGCGCGCCGCCGGACCGGCCAGCACCGGCAACACCACCTCGGCGGGATCGCCGGATGTCAGCGGGCTCAGACTCCACCAGGGCAGGCCGTGCTGGTTTGCGCTGTCATGGATTTCCGGCAGCGCCCGGTAGCCGGAGGCGGCCAGATCGAGCCCGTGCCCGCCGAGCGGGGCCGCACCACCGAATGAAGCGGCGGTCCACGAGGCTTCCAGGAACTCCTCGCCGGTGCGCACCAAATCCGCCGCCCGCGTGCGGATCTTCTCCGGATCACACAGCAGCACCTGGGTTCCGTCCGGCAAAACCTCGGTGAGCAGCCGCAATTCGCCGGGCTGGAGCACCGGCAGCAGAGCCTCCATCCCCTCGACCGGAATGCCCTGGGCCAGCTTCTCCAACATCTCGACCAGCGCGGCATCGGCGGCATTCGCCACCGCGACCTCGGCGGCGCGCTCGCGAACGGCCGAGGTGAGCAAAAGTTCTCGACACGGCGGCGCCACGACGACGTCTACCGTCACATCGGTCAGCGACCGCTGGTCGGCGACCGCGAAGGGCCGCAGCTCGGTCACCTCATCACCCCAGAACTCCACGCGCACCGGGTGATCCGCGGTCGGCGGGAAGACGTCGAGGATGCCGCCGCGTACCGCGAACTCACCGCGCTTGCCGACCATATCGACGCGGGTATAGGCGAATTCGACCAGGCGCATGAGCAATTCGTCGAAATCGAATTCGGCGCCGACGCGCAGCACGATGGGCTCGATATCGCCGAGGCCCGCCGCCATCGGCTGCATCAGGGAACGAACGGTGGTCACCACGACCCGCAACGGCACCGGGAACACCGCATCTTCCGGATGCGCAAGCCGCCGCAAAACCTCCAGCCTGCGTCCCACGGTGTCCGCACCCGGCGACAGCCGTTCATGCGGCAGCGTCTCCCAGGACGGGAACTGCGCGACCGCCGCGCCGAGTATCTCTTCGAGTTCGACGGTCAGATCATCGGCCTCGCGCCCGGTCGCGGTCACCACCACCAGCGGCCGCTGCGCCGCGATGGTCGCCGCGACGAACGGTCGCACCGCCGACGGGCCGACCAATTCGACCGGCGACTTGCCGACCAGGTCAGCGACGGTTCGCAAGGCGGAATCGGCCCCGGCCACCGCGGCCAGTCCCGCGAGAGGTGGACGGTGGGTGGGCATCAAACACTCCCTGAGCTCAGGTGGGTTTCCGGATGGCCAACCGAGTGGTCGAGTTCTGGGCGTACCCGGCGAGTTACCCATGTGCTCACGAAATCAGTCGGCACCAGACAACCTACCAATGCAGGGTGACACCGTTCGCGGCCTGGACCGGTGCGGACCGACCTACGGGACGTAGCGGCGTAGGCGACGGGCGGCGAATTCGCGGAAGTAAGAGAGTTTCTCCGGAGGCACGATCGCGGGCAGCAGGAAGTACCAGGCCCGTTCCATCCGGGTCGCCATCTGATCCATGGAATCGGTGCCGACCGCCGTGATGTGCACGCCCGCGGTCATCTCCTGGAGCAGCAGGCCGATCACCTCGGCGTCCAGATCGGGCTCTAGATCGCCCTGGGCAATGGCCCGCTCGGCCAGAACTCGGTAGGTATCGCCCCAGGTCTTGGCGATATTGTCACCCTGGGCGCCGCGATAGTCGCCGATCTGATGGGTCAGCTTGAGCATCGCGCCGACCATCGGATCGTTCATGGATAGGTCCGCGACGACATAGGTGATCCCGATACATGCCTCGAGTGCGGGCACCCTCGGATCGAAGAAGCCCTGGCAGGAACTGACCAGGCGCTCATTGCCCTGGTCGACCACGGCGCGCGCCAGCTCTTCCTTCGAACCGAAGTGAAAGTACAAGGCGCCCTTGGTCACGTTCGACTGCGCGATGATCTCGCTCAGGCTCGCATTCGCATATCCCAAGCGCAGAAAGACATCGGCAGCACCCGCAAGGACGGAATCGCGGGTGATCTCCGCGCGCGCTTGCCTAGCCATCAGATCCGCCTGTCATCCCTAAAACCAGCCATCCTGAAGTAGACCGACATCCCGAAGTAGACCGACTTACCGCCCGAACAGCACCCAGAGGATGGGTGAACCGTACCACCAGGTGGGCGCCCGCCAGCGAATTCGAGCATTCGGACGGGCACACTGCGCAATTCACTGGCTACCAATGCGGTCAGTCTCCCGTACCGGCGCGCCATTCGGAGCTGAGCTGCGGATCGGCTTCCAAATGACTGAGCCCGTTCCAGCACAGGTTGACCAGGTGTGACGCCACAACCTCTTTCGACGGTTTGCGCTCGTCCAACCACCAGGTCGCGGCGGTCGACACCATGCCGACCAATGCCTGTGCGTACAGACCGGTCAGGCTGGTATCGAATCCACGACGCTCGAAATCACCGGCGAGGATATGCGCGACCTGATTGGTTGCCTCATTGAGCAGACTCGAGTAGCGACCCTCGGCCGTGGCTGCGGGCTGGTCGCGCACCAGGATTCGGAATCCGTCGGTGCGTTCCTCGATATAGGTCAGCAGCGCGAGCGCGACCTGTTCGAGCCGGATCCGGGACCGATTCTGGGTCAGCGAGGAGGTGATCATATCCAGCAACATCGACATCTCGCGGTCGACGACCACCGCGTAGAGCCCCTCTTTGCCGCCGAAATGTTCGTACACCACAGGTTTGGACACCTGGGCCCGCTGCGCGATCTCCTCGATCGATGTCGCGTCGTACCCTCGTTCGGCGAACAGCGCACGACCGATCTCGATCAACTGCTGCCGCCGCTGCGTTCCCGTCATCCGCGGTCGGGACACCTTGGGCGGCTCACCCGAAGACACCGTGCTCCTCCGCCTCTCCGCGTCTCTTGCCGGTCGTCGAGCGCAACCAGGCTTTCGCTGCGGGCCGAAGGTCGCGTACGGAGCCAGGTTCTGGGCGTCCCCGACGAGTTACCCATGTACGTGCGAAATCAGTCGGCCCCGTCCCAGACGTTATCAGTGGCGTACGGAGCCAATTCCACCCGGGAGTTCGACGAATCGGCGGTCCGCATGCGAGGATTCATGCCGTGCCGCTGGCACAGTGGCGGGTTTCGCAAGATCCGCCGGTGTGACAATCCGCCGTAGTGTAATGGCAGCACCTCTGATTTTGGTTCAGATAGTTCAGGTTCGAGTCCTGGCGGCGGAGCACATCGGCACGATGGCTTATCGTTGGCCGCGCACATCACTGGCACGATGACAGGCAGCCGAGGGAGATCCATGCCACAGCAGACCGCCGTCGTCGTTCTCGCAGCCGGTGCCGGGACGCGAATGCGGTCGAAGACTCCTAAAGTGCTGCATTCGCTGGCCGGTCGAAGCATGCTCGCGCACGCGCTGCATGCGGCCAACGAGATCGACCCCGCGTTCCTCATTACCGTGGTGGGGCACGACCGCGAACAAGTCGGCGCAGCGGTCGCCGACGTCGCCGCCGAACTGGGCCGCGACATCACCACCGCCATCCAAGAAGAACAGCTCGGAACCGGCCACGCGGTGCAGTGCGCGCTGGCGTCGGTTCCGGCAGATTTCACCGGTGACCTGCTGGTTACCTCCGCCGACGTGCCGCTGCTGGACGGGCACACCCTGTCCGCGCTGCTCGACGAGCACCGCAGTTATCCCGAACGCTCCGCGGTCACGGTGCTGACCTTCGTGCCGGACGACGCGAACGGCTACGGCCGCATCGTCCGCAATGCCAAGGGCCAGGTCATCGAGATCGTCGAACACGCCGACGCCACCCCGGAGCAGTCGGCGATCACCGAGGTCAACTCGGGTGTCTACGCCTTCGACGCGGCGGTGCTGCGCACCATGATCGGGCGCCTGTCCACCGCCAATGCCCAGCACGAGCTGTACCTGACCGACGTGCTGCGGCTGGCCCGCGAGGCCGGACATCCGGTGCACGGCGCCCGGCTGCTGGACGCGGCCAAGGTCACCGGCGTCAACGACCGGGTGCAGATGTCGGAGGCGGCGCGCACCCTGAATCGCTACATCCTGGAACGGCATATGCGCGCGGGGGTCACCATTATCGATCCCGCAACCACCTGGGTGGACGCGGGCGTGCAGATCGCCAGGGACGCTGAAATCCGGCCGGGCGTGCAATTGCTCGGCGGCACGGTGATCGGTGAGGATGCGGTAGTCGGACCGGATTCCACACTCACCGATGTGGTCGTCGGTGACGGCGCGCGCGTTGTTCGGACCCACGGTGATCAGGCCGTGATCGGTCCCGGCGCGAATATCGGGCCCTTCAGCTATCTGCGCCCCGGCACCGTGGTCGGCGATTCCGGAAAGCTCGGCGCATTCGTCGAAACGAAGAATGCCTCGATCGGCGCGCACTCGAAAGTGCCGCACCTCACTTATGTCGGCGATGCCACCATCGGCGAGCACAGCAACATCGGCGCCTCGAGCGTTTTCGTCAATTACGACGGTGTGAAAAAGCATCACACGGTGGTCGGCTCGCATGTGCGGACCGGCAGCGACACCATGTTCGTCGCACCGGTGACCGTGGGTGACGGGGCCTATACGGCGGCGGGTACTGTGCTGCGTAGAAGCGTTCCGCCGGGGGCTCTGGCGGTGTCGGGCGGACCGCAGAAAAATATTGAGGGCTGGGTGCAGCGACACCGTCCAGGGACGGACGCGGCGCGTGCGGCGGCGGAAGCCATCGCGGCCAAAGAGATGTCGGGTCAGGCAATCGAGCAAAAGGATGGCAAACAGCAGTGACCGCGTCATGGATCGACAACCAGAAGAACCTGATGCTCTTCTCGGGACGCGCTCATCCTGAGCTGGCCGAGCAGGTCGCCAAGGAACTCGACGTCCACGTCACTCCGCAGACCGCGCGCGACTTCGCCAACGGCGAGATCTTCGTCCGCTTCGAGGAATCCGTCCGCGGCTCGGATGCCTTTGTGCTGCAGAGCTTTCCGGCACCGCTGAACCAGTGGCTGATGGAACAGCTCATCATGATCGATGCGCTCAAGCGCGGTTCGGCCAAGCGCATCACCGCCGTGCTGCCGTTCTACCCGTACGCGCGTCAGGACAAGAAGCACCGCGGCCGTGAGCCCATCTCCGCCCGCCTCGTCGCCGATCTGCTGAAGACCGCTGGCGCGGACCGCATCATCACCGTCGACCTGCACACCGATCAGATCCAGGGCTTCTTCGACGGCCCGGTCGATCACATGCACGCCCAGCTGCAGCTGGCCGAATATGTGCGCAACAACTACAGCCTCGAGCACATCACCGTGGTCTCCCCCGACTCCGGTCGCGTGCGCGTCGCCGAGAAGTGGGCCGACTCGCTGGGCGGCTCGCCGCTGGCATTCATCCACAAGACCCGCGACCCGCTGGTGCCCAACCAGATCAAGGCCAATCGCGTGGTCGGTGAGGTCGAGGGCCGCACCTGCATCCTGATCGACGACATGATCGACACCGGTGGCACCATCGCGGGCGCGGTCAATGTGCTCAAGGCCGCCGGTGCCGGTGACGTGGTCATCGCCGCGACGCACGGTGTGCTGAGCGATCCGGCCGCCGAGCGCCTGGCCAGCTGCGGCGCCAAGGAGGTCGTGGTCACCAATACGCTGCCGATCAGCGAGGAGAAGAAGTTCCCGCAGCTGACCGTGCTGTCGATCGCACCGCTGCTGGCGCGCACCATCCGCGAGGTCTTCGAGAACGGTTCGGTCACCGGACTTTTCAACGGCAACGCTTGACCGCCTCCCCGAATATTTAGGCCATACCAGTTGGGAGCCGCACGGCCTGCGTTCAGGTCCTGCGTCAGGTGCTCGGCTGCGTTCTGGGCGTGCCCGGTGAGTTACCCATGTGCTCACGAAATCAGGCATTGCGCATGAAGGTCATGGCGGCTCGGACGATGTCCGAGCCGCCATTGTCGTTCGGGTGTATACCCTTGTGCCAGTTGGCGCCGATCTTCTCGCCTGTCTGGCCGCCACTGTGCTGTCGGTCGTGATGTTCTGCGGCTCCCCATCGTGATCACCGGACCGGCGGGCATCGTCCTCGGCATCATCTGCCACAACAAGGGCGAATCCCTTGGCAAATGGGCGGCCACCGCCAACGGCGCGCTGCTGGCGAACGCGATCATCCTGGTCATCGCCTTTGTCGGATTGCTCGGCGCCGTCAGCTGAGCGTTTGCCGATCGCCGCTCGCAACCATCGGATCCCCTTTTGCCACCGAGGTCACGGGGGATACTGGGGGTATGGACCGCGACCCACTCGACTTGGATATGGGGGACGACAGGCAGGAAGACGATATCCGCGCGTATCGGCGCAATATCGAGGATCCGCCCGATGACCTGCACATTCGCTATCGCGAAAACGACGATGACGGCTGGCTCGGCATCGGCGACGAACTCGAACAGGAGTGGACCGCGCAGCAGCAGGCCGCCGAACTCGCCGAGGAGGACGAACGGCCTGCCGAGGCGGCAGCGATGGAGATCGTCCGCGACATCGACCTGTAGCGCACCGCCCCGGCGTGGCATCCCGCAGCCGCCGACACGAGGAGAGTTCGATGACCACTCCGCAGGATCCCGAGCGCGATGCCGAGCCGCCCGAGCAACCGGCGGCCGATAAACCCGCGGCCAGCGCGCCCGAGCCGGTCGAGTCCACGGATACGGACCGGGCGACACCGGCGGCAACCGGGCCGTGGGAGTCACCGCAGGCCGAGCCTGCCGGAGTGGTTCCGCCCCCATCCGCCGCGCCGGATTCCGCGGCGCACCCGGAGAACGCGCAGACACCGGCTCAGCGCGCGGCCGCCGAAACCGCACCCGATCTGGCGACGCAACCGCAGCCGTCGAGCGCGGCGGCCGGCGATCTCTCGCAGCCTCAGCCATCGGGCCCCGCGGGTCACCCCCGACAAGAGTTGGGACAGAGTGCTCAGCAGGGCCAACCCTCGGACAGCACGGGCGCACCGAACCAATCGCCCACACCGCCGCAACCGTGGGACACCGCGGCCGGAACACCATACGACCAGCAGCCCTATCCGCCGGGCACCGTCTATCCGCCGATCGGGGACACCGCGCCGGAATTACCGTACAGCCGCTATCCCGGCGCCTACACCCAGCAGCCGTATGAGCCGTACCGCAAGACGGGCGCACGGTCCGATAGTCAGACCCTATCGATCATCGGCTTCGTCTGCGCGGGCATCTCGTTGCTGTTCTGCCCGTACCTGTTCGGTCCGATGGGCATCGTTCTCGGCATCATCGGCCACCGAAAGGGCGAATCCCTCGGCAAGTGGGCCGCCATCGCATCGGCGATCTCCCTGGTTGTCGGACTGATCATGGTCTACGCCGTCTTCAGCGGCAGCATGGTCCCGGACTCCGACTGACCGACCACCGTCTCGATGCATCGGACGCGCGTCGTAGCGTTGTACCCATGAGTCGATTCGGCGGATTCCCGCTCGCGGGCCTGGACTGCTACGCGGATCTCGCACCGGACCGGCGCCGTCCAAGCTCTGGACTGTGCTCTGACGCTAGGTTGTGCGCATGAGCGGATTCACTGGTTTCCCGCTGGCGGGACTCGACTTCTACGAGGATCTGGAGGCCGATAACTCGAAGGCCTTCTGGACCGCGCACAAGGATGTGTACGAGGAAGCGGTCAAGGCGCCGATGGTCGCGCTGACCGCGGAGTTGGAGGCGGACTTCGGCACCGCCAAGATCTTTCGGCCGTACCGGGACGTGCGCTTCGCCAAGGACAAGGTGCCCTACAAGACGGCCCAGGGCGCGGTGGTCAGCGTCGCACCGGGTACCGGCTGGTACGTGCAGATCAGCGCGGCCGGATTGTTCGTCGGCGGCGGATTCTATGCGGGTTCGCCCGCCCAGATCGCCCAGTTGCGCACCACCATCGATGACGAGGTGCGCGGCGCGGAGCTGGCGGCGATCCTGGCGAAGCTCACCAAGGCCAAGTTCACCATCGGCGGCGAGCAGCTGAAGACCAAGCCGAAGGGCTACGACGCCGACCATCCGCGCATCGATCTGCTGCGGCACAAATCGCTCACCTGCAGTAAGGAATTCGGCGCACCGGCCTGGCTGGACAAGCCCCGGGCCGCCAAGGAGGTCCGCACCGCCTGGGAGACGATGCGGCCCTTCATCGAATGGCTCGGCGCGGTGGTCGGCGGCGCGCCCGACCGGTTCTAGCTGCGCGCCGCGAGCACGAGGGCGAATCGGTCATCCGGATCGGTCCAGACCTGTTCGGTCTTGAAACCAGCGGTGGCCAGTTCGGCGTCGAGTCCGTCGATGCGGAACTTGGCCGAGATCTCGGTGCGCATCTGCTCGCCGCGGGCGAACTGGACGGTGAGATCCAGCTCCCGGACGGTCACGGTCATATCTTCGGTTGCCTCCAGGCGCATTTCGATCCACTCGTGCTCGGCATCCCAGATGGCGACGTGGGCGAACTTATCGGGCTCGAAATCGGCGTCGAGCCGATTGTTCAAGACGTGCAGCACATTTCGGTTGAACTCGGCGGTGACACCGGCCGCATCGTCATAGGCCGGTACCAGTACCGCGGGATCGATGACCAGACCACCGCCGAGCAGCAATCGCTCGCCCGGCTCCAGCACGTCGCAGATGCTGGACAGGAATTCGGCGCGTTCGGCGGGCACCAGATTGCCGATGGTGCCGCCGAGGAAGGCGATCATGCGGCGGCCGCCGCCCGGCAGATTGTGCAGGGTGTCGGTGAAATCGCTGACCACGCCGTGCACCGCGAGACCGGGAAACTCGGCCGCGATCTCGGCCGCGGCGGCCCGCAGCGCCGAGGACGAGACATCCTGCGGAACATACGTTTTCAGCGGACCCTCGGTGGTCAGCGCGGAAAGCAACAGCCTGGTCTTGGCCGCCGAACCCGAGCCGAGTTCGACCAGGACCTCGGCCTGCGCGGTGCGGGCGATCTCGCCGACCACCTGCTCCAGCAGCGCGCGTTCGGTGCGGGTCGGGTAGTACTCGGGGAGCTCGGTGATCTGCTCGAACAGTTCACTGCCGCGGGCGTCGTAGAACCACTTGGGCGGCAGCCACTTCGGGTCCGCGGTCAGGCCGAGCCTGGCATCCGCGCGCAACGCCGAGGTCAGGTCGTCATCGGATAGGTGGATCTCCAGCGTCGGTGCGGTCATCGGAGTGAGCCTTTCGTGCTTGGGACAGCGAGCAGGGGTGCCACCGTCAGCGCGCCGGGGCTGGCGCTGACCAGCTGCCGATCCGGAATCGGCTGCCAGCGTGGATCGTCGTCGAAGGGTTCGGAGCAGAGAATGGCGAAATCGTCGGTGACCAGGGCCGACAGTGAGTGGGACACGGTGGTCGCCCACAGCTGCTGACCGTCACCGAGCAGCAAATTCAGTCTGGCGTCCGGCGATCGGTCCAGTACCGCGGCCACCAGCAGACTCAACGCCGCCGGTGCTGCCGCCCATGAACCATCGGGCGAGTCGGTGGACAGCAGGCCGCGCAGAATCATCCAGAGTGTCGCCGAATCGGTCGCGGATTCGGCCTCCAGCAACTGCACCGGCTCGAAGAGCTGACCCGCGCCGAGTTCGGATGCGGTGGAGCCGAATTCCTCGGCAACCGCGCTGAGGGCCCGGCGCCAGTCCGGTATCAGGCCGTTGAGGCCGAACGCCCAGCGGCCGTGCGTGAACGGCGCACAGGCGCTCCGCTCGACCGGCATACCCACGCTGGCCGAACGCACCGCGGCCAGCACCGCCCACGATTCCAATTGCGGCAGTACCTCTTCCACCGCCGGGTCGGTCCAGATGGGCGCCGGATTGCGATACCGGCTGACGGTCACCGCGTCATCGACTTCCCGCCACCAGGCCACACCGAACCCATCGGCATTGATCGTGCCGCCGCCGCGCATATCCTTCGGTGCCCACGCCTGAGTCCGCAGGGAATGCGAGCCGAGCGTCAGCATGTCGCCGACGCGCACCGTGGGACCGACGTAGCCGAGCTGTCGACACATCAGTACCCACCTCCCGTGGTCACCTGTCGGCCGCGGAACTCGAGTGCCGATATCCTCACTCGCCCTCGCCTTTTCGCAGATCGCGGGCCAGGCGGAAACCGGAGAAGATCTGCCGGCGGATGGGATGGTCCCAATTGCGGAAGGTGCCGCGGCAGGCGACCGGATCGGTGCCGAAGGAGCCGCCGCGCAGGACCCGGTAGTCACCGGCGAAGAAGACATCGGAATATTCGGCGTAGGGGAACGCACGGAAGCCCGGATAGGCCTCGAAACCCGATGCGGTCCATTCCCATACGTCACCGATGAGCTGGTGCACTCCGGCCGGGGAGGCACCCGCCGGGTACGCACCGACATCGGCCGGTTCCAGATGGCGCTGACCGAGATTCGCGGTGGCCTCGCCCGGTTCGGCGTCACCCCATGGGTAGCGGCGCGACGTTCCGGTCTCCGGATCGAAGCGGGCCGCCTTCTCCCATTCCGCCTCGGTGGGCAGGCGCTTACCGGCCCAGGTGGCGTAGGCCTCGGCCTCGAACCAGCAGACGTGCAGCACCGGCTGCTGCGGACGCACCGGGGTCATCACGCCGAAAACCCGACGCCACCAGTGCCCGGCCGGATCGCGCTCCCAGAACTGCGGCGCGACCAGGTCCGCCTGCTGCCGGTGCGCCCAACCACGTTCGGACCACAGTTCCGGCCGGTCATAGCCGCCGTCGGCGATGAAGGCCAGGTACTGCGCATTGGTGATGGGTGCGGTGTCGATGGCGAAGGCGGGCACGTGCACCGGATGCGCCGGGCGCTCATTGTCGAGTGCCCACGGGTCGGTCGAGGTGCCCATGGTGAATTCGCCTGCGGGAATGATGACTTCGCCACCGACCGGATTCGGCGCCGTGGGCGATGCCGGTGCCGACAGTACGGCGGGGCCGGTGCGCAACTGGTGGGTGGCGAGCATGGTCTCGTCGTGCTGCTGCTCGTGCTGGGCGATCATGCCGAAGGCGAATCCGCCGTCGACCAGCGGATCACCGTGTAAAGCGCTGGTGTCCAGCACATCCCAGACCTTGTCGCGCACGGTACCGACATAGCCACGGGCCTGGGTCGGGTCGAGCAGCGGCAGCTCGGGACGATTGGCGCGGGCATGTTTGAACGCGTCGTAGAGCTCATCGATATCGGCGCGCACCGCGTCGCGCCCGCCGACATCGCGTACCAGCCATAGCTCTTCCTGGTTGCCGATATGGGCGAGATCCCAGACGAGCGGGCTCATGAGTCGCGAATGCTGTGCGACCAGTTCCGCCTCGTCGAGGTTCGTGAGTCCGACGGTGCGCTCCCGTGCGCGGGTGAGCACTTCGGCGATCCGGTCACGCAATCGCTCGGTGCCGGAATTATCTGTTGCGGGGTACTGAATGGTCACGATGAACATCTCCGGAACTCGTTCTGGCCAGCGACTCGAAGCGGCGGTCTGCGCCGCGATGCCTCGGTCATGGGCGGTCCTCGTGCTGATCCGCGGGCTGCGAAGCGAGTTCGCCGGTCGGGGTGCGACCGCTGCGACATCGCTCGGCCGCGGACTCGATCTCCCGGGCGGCCGCCGGACTCGCCGCATGGGCCGCGGCCAGGGTCAGCAGCTCCACCGCGACGGCCCGGATCTCCGGATCGGCCAGCCCGCAGCGGGCCGCGTCGAGCCAGCGGCCCGCGATCGGCGCGGCGACCGCGCTCGCCTGGGCGACGATATCCGGGGACGACAGCAGGGCGTCGAATACGTGGATCGGGACGGTCCAGTCGTTGTCCGGCTGGGCGTCCAGATAACGGATCTCCAGATGCCCCGAGGCCCGCACCGGCGGGAACAGGGTGGTCAGGTGGTAGTCGAGATCGCCGAGCTCAGGGCGACGTCCGATCTCGTCGTCCAGCGCACCGGACAGCCAGTCCGCGAAGGTCGCGCCCGGCGGCGCGGCCCAGCCGATCTCGCCATCGTCGTCTACGCCATCGGGGCCACGAACGCACAGCAGCGGGACATCCAGGGCCCAGCGTGCATAGCCCTGGACCGGATCGGGCCAGGACTCCGCCGCGGGACGGGTGCGGGCATAGTCGAGGCGCAACCAGCTCCGCATGCGCTGGGATGCCCATGCGCCAACGGGCGCACCGCGCAATTCCGGCGAGCAGGCGAAGGCGGCGACCAGCGTGGGACCGATGATGTAGAGCGCATTCCATCGGGCGGTGACCTCGGCGCGGTCGGCACCGGCATCGACGCTGACCTGGGTCGCGGCCGTATTGCACATCATCAATTTGCCGAAGGGGCCGATGCCGCCGAAGGACTCTTCCATGGCGCGATAGCGCGGTAACCGCAATACCCGCTTGGGGCGGCGGTCCGCATCGGCGGCGGCGGAGACGGTGCGGATGGATCGGGATTCGAGCAGATCCCGCAGCATCCTGGCATCAGCGGACAAACCCTCGCACAGCTGCACGGCAGCGGCGAACGGGGCGCTGGAGAGTTCGATCTGACCGCCGGGTTCAATGGTGACCCGGCTGCCCCCTGGCAGCGAGAGTGCCGGTGAATCGGGGGCGATGGACCGCGGTGCATAGGGTCCGAGTGCATCTGCGAGTGCAGTCAGCTGCGGGCGGGGGGCGGCCAGTGGACCGGACGGCGAACACTCACCCTGCACGGTGAGCCACTCGAGTTCGGCGCCGATGAGCGTCGGTGGGCCCAACTTGAAGCAGATCTTTTCGATATAGGCCTCGGCCGCAGCACGCGAGGACAGTTCACCGTGCTCCAGCGCGATGACCCGCTCCGGGTGCTCGAGCGTAACCGCCATACCAACCTCCACCATGTGAACCGGATACCCGTAGTCGGGGTTCGTCTGCCGGTAGTTGTCTCGGTAGTTCTGTATCGCCGCGATTGCTCGTCGTATTCCAGTGCGCCGACCCAACCCAGGGTAACGAGGGGCACCGACAAAAGATGTGACAAGAATCTGAATTCATGGTCACGCCCGGCCAGCACCCGTGGCCCGGCCGCCGAGCTGCACCGACCCCGCGCGACGGCGCGCTGGGCCCGTTTCGGCGATACTGTCGTCGACATGCTGGACGAGAATCGCGTACGTGCCGATACCCCGGGCTACGAGTCCGGATCCGACCTGGTCTTCCTCGATAGCGCGGGTTCGTCGCTGCCGCCGCGGATCGTGCTCGATACCGTGATCGGCCATCTGCGGCGCGAGGCCGAAATCGGCGGCTACCGCGCGGCGAACGAGCGACTCGACGACCTCGCCGCCGTGAAGTCCGATATCGGCGCGCTCATCAATGCCGATCCGACCAGCATCGCGCTCAGCGACAGTGCCACCCGTGCGTGGGCCGACTTCTTCTACTCCGTCCCGCTCGCACCCGGCGACCGCATTCTCATCTCGGACGCCGACTACGCCAGCAATGCGATCGCCGCCCTGCAGCGCGCCAAGGCCACCGGTGCGGTGGTCGAGCCGATTCCCAGCGACGGCAGCGGTCAAATCGATCTCGACGCACTCGCGGAGCTGGTCGACGAGCGCGTCAAGCTGGTATCGGTGCTGCACGCCCCGACCAATGGCGGCCTGGTCAACCCGGCCGCCGAGGCCACCAGGATCGCGCATTCGGTCGGTGCGCTCGTACTACTCGATGCCTGCCAGTCGGCCGGACAGCTGCCGATCGATGTGGCCGAATTGGGTGTCGACGCGCTCTCGGTCACCGGCCGCAAATGGCTGCGCGGGCCGCGCGGCACCGGATTCCTTTATGTGCGACCGGAATTGGCCGCGTCGATGGAACCGCAGCGGCTGGACCTGCACAGTGCTCAGTGGACCGGCCCCGACGCGTACACCATGCTGCCCGACGCGAGCCGCTTCGAATTCTGGGAATGCGATGTCGCCGCCCGACTCGGCCTCGGCGCGGCCGTGCGGTACCTGCTCGACCTCGGACCCGAGGACGTCTATACCGCGATCGCCGCCCGTGCCGAACATCTACGCAAAGCGCTGCCGGAAATCTCCGGAGTCACTGTGCGCGATATCGGCATCCGGCACAGCGGCATCGTATCCTTCACCGTCGATGGAATTCCCGCCGTCGAAGTGCGTGATCGCCTTGCGGCACAGAACATTACGGTGACAGCCAGCCATGCCAGCTCCACCCTGCTCGATATGACCGCGCGCGGACTCCATTCGGTGGTGCGCGCCTCACCGCACTGCTTCGTCGGCTTCGAGGAACTGGACCGGTTCGTGGCCGCGGTCGCGGCGCTCTGATGTCCCCCAGGGAACTGGTCGTCCTCGGCACCGCGAGTCAGGTTCCGACCAAGCAGCGCAACCACAATGGCTATCTGCTGCGCTGGGGCGATGAGGGCATCCTCTTCGATCCGGGCGAGGGCACCCAGCGCCAGATGACCTATGCGGGCGTCTCGGTCACCGACATCACCCGGATCGCGGTGACGCATTTCCACGGCGACCACTGCCTCGGATTGCCCGGCATCATCCAGCGGATCAATCTGGACAAGGTCGCCCATCCGGTGGACGTGTACTACCCCGCCTCGGGCGAACAGTTCTTCGAACGACTGAGCAATGCCAGCGCGTTCTACCGCACCATCGACCTGCGGGCGCATCCGATCGCTGATCCCGGTGCGCTGGACGCGCCCGGCGCACCGTTCGTCCTCGAAGCGGTCGCGCTGTCGCATCCGGTCGAGGCCTTCGGGTACCGGCTCACCGAGCCGAGCGGTGTGCGCATCCTGCCCGAACGACTCGCCGAGCACGGCCTGCACGGCCCGGCGATCGGGCAGTTGCAACGCGCGGGCAGCATCGAATACGACGGGCGCACGATCACTCTGGCGGATATCAGCGAGCCGCGACCGGGACAGAGTGTGGCTTTCGTGATGGACACCAGGATGTGCCCCGGCGTCGAGATACTCGCCTCTGGCGTGGACATGCTGGTGATCGAGGCGACATTCCTGGACGCCGACGCCCACCTCGCCGAAGAATACGGCCATCTCACGGCCGGGCAGGCGGCCCGGGTCGCCGCCGAGGCAGGTGTGCGCACCCTGGTGCTGACCCATTTCTCCCAGCGCTACCGCGACCTCGACGGCCATCTCGACGAGGCGTCCGAGTACTTCACCGGCGAGATCGTCATCGCCACCGATCTCGCGAGAATCCCACTCCCCCAACGCCGTTAGCTCCATGACGGCGGTCCGAGCCTGCTCACACCCGGCTGTGAGCAGGCTCGGATCGCAAGTGGGGGGTGCGACTGTCAGGTCAGGTGCAACGCGAGGACCTGGGCGACGAGGGCGGGGGCGCTGGCTCCCGGGATGACGAGGCGCAGACTGCGGTTGGCCTGGAGGGTGGCGATGCCGTGCAGATTGGTCCACAGGGCGATCGCGGTGGCCCTCGGATCGTCGGCGGTCGGCGCGGCCTCGGCGACCAGCGCGGCGAAGCGTTCGAACAGCGGCAGGGTGATCGAACGCAGATTCTCGCCGGAACCCTCGAGCAGGTCGTGACGGAACATCAGGGTGAACATCTCCGGGCGCTCACCGGCGAACTCGACGTACGCCACCGACATGCGCTGCATATGCTCGCGCGGCGTGGTCGCTTCCTCCCGTGCCTTCGCAAACTGATCGATGAGATCGGCGAAACCCCGGGCGGCGATGGCGGCCAGCAGCGCACGGTGGGTGGGAAAGTGACGGCGCGGCGCACCATGAGAGACCCCGGCCGCGCGGGTGATCGCCCGCAGACCGAGCTGCCCGACGCCCACCTCTTCGAGCATGTCGACCCCGGCGCCGACCAACCGTTCGCGCAGGGGCTCATTTCCGACCATGGAGACATTGTCTACGTCAGCCATCGAATCGCTCCTCACCGGTACCTCGACTGCGTCACATAAGCAGAATCCTCTACCAACAATAGTAGACACTGTCTACACTCGCGTGGTAGACAGTGTCTACGGCAACTCTCTCGGAGGCTCATGTGTGGTACCGGTTTTTCAAGTACGTGCTGGTCGGCCCGCTGTTGCGACTGCTCGGTCGGCCCGCAGTGGAGGGTCGGCGGCACGTGCCACGCACCGGACCGGTGATCATCGCCGCCAACCACCTCGCAGTGCTCGATTCCCTCTACCTCGCACTGGTGCTGCCCCGCCGCGTCACCTTCCTGGCCAAACAGGAGTACTTCACCGGCACCGGACTCAAGGGACGGTTCCTGCGCTGGTTCTTCACCGTCCTGGGTCAGGTCCCGGTGAACCGCACCGGCGGCACCGCCGCGGCGGACGCACTGAACGCCGCCACCAAGATCCTGGAATCGGGTGATATCTGGGCGATCCACCCGGAGGGCACCCGCTCCCCGGACGGCTGCGTCTACCGCGGCCGCACCGGTGCACTGCGCGTCGCCATGGCGACCGGCGCGCCGGTGATTCCGGTGGTGCTCTCCGGTACCGACAAGGTGAATCCGCGCGGTGCCAAATTGCCGCGTTTCGGCAAGGTGCGCATCAGCTTCGGCACGCCGCGCTACTACCCGCATGTTCCCCCGAGCCGCGCGATCCACACCGCGACCGACACTGCGGCCACCTCCCCGGTCCGCGCCGCCACCGACGAGCTGATGCGGGAGTTGGCCGCGCGATCCGGCCGCAATTACGTCGACCGCTACGCCGCCACTTTCGGTTCGAACCGCTCGTAGCTTTCCGCCCCCGATTCGCCGCCCAGATCGGACAAGTCCGCGGACTACAGGCCGAAGCGTTAACGCGGCGCAGAATTGGCGGGATAGTTGGAAGCAGGCCGGTGCACAACGTCCGGCCACCGCACCGTGGTGATCAGGGAGTTGAACTTGAGCAGGTTCACCGATGAGATGTACGCGACGGCACGAACCTCGGTTCGCGGGCTGGTGACGGGGGAGCCGAATGCGCCGCTGCGGCAGACGTGGGGCGAGATCCACCGCATCGCCCGCAGCATGGCGGGCGGCCTCGCGGCGGCCGGAATCGGACACGGCGACGCGGTCGGCGTGCTGGCCGGGATGCCGGTCGATATCGCACCGGCCTGTCAGGGCATCTGGATGCGCGGCGCATCCATCACCATGCTGCATCAGCCGACGCCGCGGACCGATCTGGTGGTCTGGGCCCGCGATACCGAGACCGTCCTGTCGATGATCGATGCGCGGGCAGTGGTGCTCGGCGCGCCCTTCGAGGCCGCCGAACCGCTGCTGCGCGAACGCGGCATCACCGTGGTGCGCATCGACCAGCTCCGCGACGGCCCGGAGGCCGATCCGGTGCCGACCGTCGAGACCGATATCGCATTGCAGCAATTGACCTCGGGATCGACCGGATCGCCGAAGGCGGTGCGGATCACGCACGGCAACTTCTACGTCAATGCCTACGCCATGTTCGATCGGGTGAAGTTCCAGCTCGACGAGGATGTGATGATCAGCTGGCTGCCCCTGTTCCACGATATGGGCATGGTCGGCTTCCTCAGCGTCCCTATGCAATTCGGCGCCGAAGTGGTCTGCGTGACGCCGATCGACTTCCTCATGCGCCCGCTGCTGTGGGCCGAGCTGATCGATAAATATCGCGGAACCGTCACGGCGGCACCGAATTTCGCGTACTCGCTGCTGGCCCGCAGGCTCAAGCAGGCCGAGGACGGCGCCTATGACCTCAGCAGCGTCCGGTACATGTGGAACGGTGCCGAACCCGTCGACCCGGACACCATGGAGGCACTCGCCGCCGCCGGAAAACGCTTCCGGCTCAATCCGATGGCGCTGACCCCGGTCTACGGCATGGCCGAAACCACACTGGCGGTGTCGATTCCGGATCCCGGACTCGGGCAGATACTCGATGTCATCGATGCCGACCTGCTGGAGGCCCTCGGCAAGGCGGTGCCGGTCCACGATCCGCACGGCCACCACGGCAATGTGCGCCGCCTGCCCACACTCGGTTATCTGGTCGACAATCTGGAGGGCCGGGTCGTCGACTCGGAGCGCCAACCGCTGCCCACCCGTTCCGTCGGTGTGATCGAATTACGCGGTCCCGCAGTGACTTCGGGCTATGTCACGGTCAATGGGTTCCGTAGCGCGCAGGACCAGGACGGCTGGCTCGACACCGGTGACATCGGCTACTTCACCGACGAGGGACTGATCGTGGTGTGCGGCCGGATCAAGGACGTCATCATCATGGGCGGCCGCAATATCTATCCCACCGATATCGAGCGCGCCGCGATGCGGGTGGCAGGTGTGCGCCCCGGCAATGCCGTCGCGGTCCGTTTGGACGCGGGGGAAAAGCGCGAAAGCTTCGCCGTGGTGGTGGAAAGCAATGACCACCAGAACGCCGATGAGGTCAAACGCATCGAACGCGAGATCGTGCACTCGGTGTTCTCCGAGGTCGGTGCCCGCCCCCGCACCGTCGCCGTGCTGGGCCCCGGCGCCCTCCCGAAGACCTCCTCCGGCAAACTCCGCCGCGCTGCAACCGCCATCCACCTGCGCTGAACCTACGAATTCCGCTCGGGCGCAGGGTCTTTGCGCACCGCGACCCGCGACCGAGCGGAGATCGGCAACCGATTCGCGGCACCGTGGTGAGTGCAATTGTGTTCGGCGGCTTTATGTTTCGTGATCAGGACGGCCGCCTCGGCCAATCCGTGCCGATCAGTGCAGCTGGTTCTGGGCCGGTTCGAGCCCGACGCGCAGTAGCAATTCGACTGCGTCGGCGGCCTGTTCGACGATGACCGGAACTTCCTTGCGCTCCATCGACGAAAACGGTTTGAGCACATAGTCTGCCGGATCCTGGCGGCCGGGCGGGCGGCCGATGCCGATGCGGGTGCGCAGATAGTCCTTGGTGGTCAAGGCACTGGAGACCGAGCGCAACCCGTTGTGCCCGCCCTCACCGCCGCCGCGCTTGAGCCGAACCTGACCGAATGGCAGATCCAGTTCGTCGTGCACGACGATCACCTCGGTCGGCGGTACCGAGAAGAATTTCGCCAGCGCCGCGACCGGACGCCCGGACAGATTCATGAACGAACGCGGCTTGGCGATCAGCACCTGCCGCCCGTCCAGCCGGGCCTGCAGCAGATCGGCGCCGGACTTCTTGTGCACGGCAAAACGGCCGCCGACGCGCTGTGCGAGCACGTCGGCGACCAGAAAGCCGATATTGTGCCGGGTGCGCTCGTATTCCGGACCAGGATTGCCAAGTCCGACCACGAGCGCGGGCCCGGTCGAGGATTCGGTCATGCGGATAACCGACCCGAAGAGTTCCTACTCGGCGCTCTCGGCAGCGGCGGCGGCCGCGGCGGCCTCTTCGGTCTCCTGCGCGGAGGCCGGGGCGGCGATGATGTTGACGATCAAGGCCTCCGGGTCACCGGCCAGGGTGACGCCCTTCGGCAGCTCGATCGCACCGGCGGTGATCTGGGTGCCGGCCTCGACGCCCTCGATCGAGACCTCGATGGCCTCCGGAATGTTCAACGCGTCGGCCTCGATGGACAGCGTGGTGGATTCCTGGGTGATCAGGGTGCCCGGACCGGCCTCACCGGCCAGCGTCACGTTCACATCGGCGGTGACCTTCTCGCCGCGCTTGACGATCAGCAGGTCGGCGTGCTCGATGTAACGGCGAATCGGGTGCACCACAACGGATTTGGTCAGCGCCAGCTGCTTCTTGCCGTCGATGACGAGGTTCAGCACCGCATTGGTGCCGTGCTCGCGCAAGATGGCGGCGAAGGCCTGGGCGTTGAGCGAGAGGTGCTGCGGGTCGGCGGCGTGGCCGTACAGCACGGCGGGGACATTGCCCGCGCGGCGGGTGCGGCGGGCCGCGCCCTTGCCGAACTCCGTGCGGACGGCGGCTTCGAGAAGGTTGGCGTCGGACATGACTGGATGTACTCCCTACGGCTCTTCCGGGCTGTCAACAGTGCGCCAGGAACTGTTTTCCGCCCTGGCAAAGGTTGGTCTATTCGTCGGGCGAAGACCGAACGAGGACGGCAGAGAGCCGAGCCGCGTCGATCACGGTGAACGCATCAAGTCTGCGGTCACCCTCGCCGAGACAACCCGAACACCATAGCGCAACTGTCTATCTCTCCCTGAATCGGGTCGTCGTACTCGCCGAATTGTCGTCACCCGGGTCGCGTACGCTGGAGCGGTTGCCGATCGGCTGTCTGAAAGGTTGTTGAAGTTGACCGCCTCCACTGAGGGTGTCGTCGCGCCCGCCCCGCGTGGGTTGCCCGCCGAGGTCGCTCGGCGGCGCACATTCGCGGTGATCTCCCACCCCGACGCGGGCAAGTCGACGCTGACCGAGGCGCTCGCGCTGCACGCAAAAATGATCTCCGAGGCGGGCGCGATCCACGGTAAGGCCGGGCGCCGCTCGACCGTATCGGACTGGATGGAAATGGAGAAGGCGCGCGGAATCTCCGTGAGCTCGACCGCACTCCAGTTCAACTACCGCGCCGCGGGCTCCGATATCGATAACGTCATCAACCTGGTCGACACCCCGGGCCACTCGGATTTCTCCGAGGACACCTACCGCGTACTCACCGCCGTCGACGCCGCGGTCATGCTGATCGACGCCGCCAAGGGTCTCGAGCCGCAGACACTGAAGCTGTTCCAGGTGTGCCGCCACCGCGGCATCCCGGTCATTACGGTGATCAACAAGTGGGACCGCCCCGGCCGCGCGCCGCTGGAACTGCTCGACGAGATCAACGAGCGGATCGGACTCACCCCGACGCCGCTGTTCCTGCCGGTCGGCATCGCCGGCGACTTCCGTGGCCTGCTGCGTCGCGGCGCCGAGGGCGAGGCCGTCGAATACATCCACTTCACCCGCACCGCGGGCGGCGCGACCATCGCGCCGGAGGAATCGATCGACCCCGAAGCCGCCGAGGCTCGCGAGGGCGAGGCGTGGACGACCGCCGCCGAGGAGAGCGAACTGCTCTCGGCCACCGGACAGGACCACGATCAGGAAATGTTCCTGGCCGGGCAGACCTCCCCCGTCATCTATGCCTCGGCGATGCTGAACTTCGGTGTGCGGCAGTTGCTCGAGACCTTGGTTGCGCTGGCGCCCGCGCCCGGTTCGCGTGCCGATATGGGCGGCACGCCGCGCGACACCACCGATCCGTTCAGCGCGGTGGTCTTCAAGGTGCAGGCGGGAATGGATGCGGCACACCGGGATCGGCTCGCGTTCATGCGGATCGTCTCCGGCGAATTCGAGCGCGGCATGGTCGTCACGCACGCCCAGACCGGTCGGCCGTTCGCGACCAAATACGCGCTCACCGTCTTCGGCCGGGAGCGCTCGACCGTCGACACCGCCTACCCGGGTGATGTGGTCGGCCTGGTCAACGCGACCGCGCTGGCGCCGGGGCACACCCTGTTCGTGGACAAGAAGGTGGAGTTCCCGCCCATCCCGTCCTTCGCACCGGAGCATTTCGCGGTGCTGCGCGCGCAGAGTGCGGGCAAGTACAAGCAGTTCCGCAAGGCCATCGATCAGCTCGATTCCGAAGGCGTGGTGCAGGTGCTGCGCAATGACACGCGCGGCGATGCCTCCCCCGTGCTCGCGGCGGTCGGCCCGATGCAGTTCGAGGTGGTCACCGCGCGAATGCTGGCGGAGTTCAACGTCGAAACCCATATGGAGCACCTGCCGTACACGCTGGCCCGGCGCACCGATGCGGAGTCGATGGCCGAACTCGACCGGCAGCGCGGGGTCGAGGTGTTCACCCGCTCCGACGGAGTGCTGCTCGCGCTGTTCGGCGACAAGTGGCGGCTGCAGTACATCGAGAAGGAGCATCCGAAGCTCACACTCGAGCCATTGGTCGCGGCTGCGGACTGAACGCCCGCCCTTATCCGGCTTCGGGTTCGGCTTCCGTCGCCGGTTCGGGCTCGCGGCGCAGCGGAGTAGTGGGCTCGCGTTCGATGTCCGCGATGCCATCTTCGCGCGCGATCATCCCCCAGCGACTCGATGTCAGTCGCAGGCTGGGCAGATCGCTGAGCGAGAGCACCACCTCATAGGTCCGCTCGTAGCCGGTGTGCGCGATCCGCCACAGACCGTCCTGACAGCGCACATAGCGATCGGAGTAGAACGCGGCGCCGCGCAGCAGCATATTGTGCGCCGGTATCAGCACGGTATCGGCGAGATACCAAGTGCCGGTGGCGGTATCACCGACGACATCGATCTCCGGATGATCACATCGGTGCTCGGTGATGACATGCGGACCGAGGGTGTTGCGCATGAAAGCCAAGAACGCATCCCGCGACTCGAACTGCAGGTATTCGCTGTAGGTGGCGGTCGCCTCGGGAACCATCGTATCCGCGAATTCATCCCACGACTTGGTGTCGAGGGTGCGCAGATACCGGAACTTCAGGCGACTGATCGCTGACACAGCATCCTGATCCATAACCTCAACAATCCCATTCGAAGCCGCCGCGCTACACGAATTGGGAGATTTGTATCAGATTGCTATCACCGGTGGTCGATAATCCGCCCCGGCGCGCGGCTCAGTTGCCGATGGTGAAGCAGGTATTGCAGAAGTCGCTGCCGAACTCCGTCAGCCGCAGACTCTTGCGCACGATCTTGGGCGCGCGCCCGGCCTTCTTCAGCGCCGCCTCCACTACCGGCTGCACTTCGAGCACCATGTACCGGCTGAGCACCACCGGATCATCGGAGACCTGGGTCAGCCCCAGACGGTTCAGATTGATCAGATAGGTGCGGGAGCGGTCCGAGTAGCGGACTCCGGCCTGTTCCGGCACCGAGGTCAGATCACCGGTCACCAACTCCGAGCCGATGCCGAGCGGACGATTGGTCCGCACATCGACCGTCGGCTGCGGACCGTTCAATGCCATGAACCGCAGAATGCGCGCCTCGTCCGGCGCCAACTCGTCGAGGATCCGGTCATAGGCGGGATGCACATCATCGGTGAAGTAGACATCAGCCGAGCGGGCCAGCAGCGCATCGCCGCGGCGGCGCAGCTCCTCACTGCTCGCCGAGTGCAGCGGCGCGCCGATGCCGATCGCCTGCTGCTGCGACGCACCGTTGGAAGCCGGTACATAGCTGACGATTTCGCGCACCGACCCCTCGGTGACGCCCAGTGCGCTGCGCGCGATGGAGCGCAGCGCATTGCCGGTGCGCTCGGCGATATCGGCCGACGACTCACCGTCGAGCGCGGCCTGGGTGATCTCCTTGGTCACCTCATAGGTCGTCTCGACGGCCCACTGACTGCCGCGCACCACGGAGCCCGCGGCGAGTCCCGCCGCCCGGAACACGCCGCGAATCAGCCTCGCCTCATTGCTGATCTGCCGCTGTTCGACATCCGAGCTGCGCTCCACCGAGCGGGAACCGGCCCGGGCCAGGTCCTGTCCGGTCCTGTCGTCTGTCACGTCTACTCCGATGTATTGCCTAGTGAACGAATACGCCCACAGATTATTGCCCTCGAGCTTTCCAGGTATGCGTAACCGTGAGCCGAGTGGGCCAGCACGCACGCCGACCCCTGCTGTCGAACGTGTGGTGGTCGTCATTGTCTCCGGCGCCGGTTGACAGTACGACATTCTGGACACACAGTGTGACTGATGTCTCAGACAATCCGCTGTGGCTCGAGACACTCGCGGTGGACCGGCTTCTCGATCTCACAGTAGGGTCCGTCTGCCGACTGGGTGCTAGTTTGGGATGCCGGTGAGGCGGCGGTCACCGGTATATCGGCAGGAGGGTGTCGTGTTGGAGAGTGTTTTCGGGATTCACCCGACGATCCTCCTCGAGTTAGTGACTATCCCGCTTTTCACTGGAATCATCGGCTACATCACCAACTGGACCGGCATCCTCATGCTGTTCAAGCCGGTCGCCTTCCACGGTGTGCATTTACCGGGGCTGCGCGCGCTGTTTCCCTTCCTGCCCAAGCGAATTCAGGTGCTTCCGCTACTGAGCTACGACGGCCGAATCGGCTGGCAGGGCATCGTGCCCTCACGCGCGGACAAAATGGCGAGCATCGCCGTCGACAAGGGCCTGGCGAAACTCGGCAGCGTCGCCGACTTCTATCGCGAACTCGAACCGGACAAGCTCGCCGAACACCTCGCCAATATCGCCGACGCACAGATCAAGGACATCGTCGAAGAAATCCTGCGCCGCGAGCACCCGCAACTCTGGTACAACCTGCCGACCGGTGTGCGAGAGATGATTCATGCGCGGGTCCGCCAGCAGCTGCCCGATATTCTGCGTGAGCTGACCGAGGAATTGGGCGCCAATATCGATCAACTGCTCGACGTCAAGCAGATGGTCATCCGCTATTTCCAGGCGCGCCCGCACCTGCTCAACACCCTTTTCCAGGTGCTCGGCGCCAAGGAACTGCGTTTCATGCAGAACTTCGGTTTCTACTTCGGCGCGCCGATGGGTGTGGTGCTGGTCGGGATTCTGCATGTGACCGGCTGGTCAACACTGGTGGTGCTGCCGATCGGCGGCGTCATTATCGGCTGGGTGGTCAACTGGATCGGCCTGAATATGATCTTCGCGCCCGCCTACCCGAAGTGGTGGTGCCCATGGCGGCAGGGTCTGCTGATCAAGCGGCAGTCCGAGATCACCGATGGCTACGCCGAATTGGTCTCCAGCCAGGTGATGACCGTCGCCAATATCGGTGACGAACTGCTCAACGGCCCGCGCTCGGACCGGACCATGCAGATGCTCGAGGACACCTTGCGCCCGGCCGCGGACCGCGCGCTCGGACCCGCAAGACCCGCGGTGAAGTTCATGCTCGGCAGCCGGGAGTACGACTCGCTGCAATCGACGCTGACCACCGAGGCGATGTCCATCGCACCGATCGCCTTCGCCGATCCGGACTTCAATGTCCAGCAGGGTAGGCAAATCAATGACTACATCGCCAAACAGATGTCGGCGCTGAAGCCTCCGGACTTCGTGGATATGCTGCGATCGGCCATCAAACAGGACGAATGGCTCCTTTTTCTGCATGGCGGCGTGTTGGGGCTCTTCGCCGGATACGCTCACATCCTGATCTTCGGGACGGGAGTGGCGACATCATGGCTATGACGGAATCTGGCGGCGATGATCTGCAGGCCGCCGGGCAGGGCTCTGCGTCGGCGGAGCACTCCGAGGTGGCCGAAACACCCCAGCTCTCAACGGAAATCGCGCGGCTGCCGATCAGCTCGGCCGAGGTCGGAGCCCGCAAGCGGGAGCCCGGGTCGGTGCGCAAGACCGTCCGCGCGACCACCGGCGTCGCCCGGGTCGCGGTGACCGCCGCCGCCGAGGTGACCGCCTGGGGCATCGATACCGCACTCGGTGTCGGCGCGACCGTGGTGCGCGGCAGCATCGCCGGGAATCCACCGCGCGAGGTTCTGGCCGAGGCCGAGGCGGGGGTCCGTGACGCAGTGCGCCGCGCACTGCGACTGCCCGCCACACCCGAACAGCCCACCTCCGACGCCGTTCCCACGCTGCGCGAACAGGGTGCCGCGCTGTTGCGCCTTTCGGCGAGCACGCACGGCGAACATGCCGAAACCCATCCCGCCTTCGCCCGCATGCTCGAGGAACTCACCCCCGACGAGGCACGCATCCTGCGCTTTCTCCACCTCGACGGCCCGCAGCCCTCGATCGACATCCGCACCGGACGTCCGCGCGGCCTCGGCGTCGAGCGGATCATCTCCGGCCTCAACCTGATCGGCGAACACGCGGGTCTGCGCTTCCCGAACCGCATCCAGCAATATCTGCCCAACCTGCGTCGCCTCGGCCTGATCGAATTCGTCAAGGAACCCGTCGGCAACCCGAACCGCTACCAGATCCTCGAGGCCCAATCCTCGGTCCGAGAAGTATTGAAGCGCTCCGGCTTCGGCACCAAGGTCTACTACCGCAGCATTACCCTCACCGGCTTCGGCGCCGACTTCGTACAGACCTGCCTGCCTGTCGTAGTGCAAGACGGTCGCGTCTCCGGCACCAGCTAACCCACGATCGGGGCGCGATTCGACTCGCTCGATGCGGCGCCAAGTCGGGCACGTGGTGCAGCGCCCACCGAACGGCCGAGTCTCTCGCACCGGCTGCCCCACGACCGAGGCGCCATTCGACTCCGCTCGATGCAGCGAACAATCCGTCGCGCGTGGTGCGGCGCCCACCGAATCAGGTGCGCTCCTTAATGGTTCGCTGGTACCGGACGGTCTGCGAGGCCGAGTCGAGGTCGGCCAGAGGGCAGGCTCCCGTCGGCTAGGGGCAGCCCGACCGACGGCAGACGCAATCGGCCAAAGCCTAAAGCGCCGTCGCCCAGGGATCAGGCGCCGTTGCCTACACGTCAGGCGCCATCGGCCAATTCGAGCCAGCGCTCCTCGGCAGTTTCCTTTTCGGACAATACCTGTTTCAGCTCGGTGCCCAGGGTGATGAGTTTCTCCGGGTCGGTGGCGGCGTCGGCCAAGGCGGTGTGCAGGCGCTGCTCGCGTTCGGTGAGCTTATCGATGGCGCGTTCCAGTTTGGCCAGTTCCTTGCGGGCGGCGCGGTAGGCGGCGGAATCGGTGGCGGACGTTTCGGCGGGCTTGGTGTCGGTGCCGGAACGTGTTGCGGCCGAGTTCGATACGGCACGCTTTTTCAGGTATTCGTCGATGCCACCGGGCAGGTTCGTGAGTTTGCCGTCGCCGAACAGTGCCCAGGTCGAGTCGCAGATGCGCTCGACCAGGTAGCGGTCGTGGCTGATCACGACCAGCGTGCCCGCCCAGTTGTCGAGCAGGTCCTCGAGCTGTTGCAGGGTATCGATATCCAGGTCATTGGTCGGCTCGTCGAGCAGCAGCACATTCGGCTCGGCCATCAGGATGCGGGTCAGTTGCAGCCTGCGCCGTTCACCGCCGGATAGGTCGCCGACCGGGGTGCGCTGACGGGCGGGAGTGAAGCCGAGCCGCTCGGCCAGCTGCCCTGCGGAGATCTCCTTGTCGCCCAGCACGATTCGCTGCGCCACCTGCTGCACGGCCTCCAGTACCCGCAGGTCGGTCGGCAGATCGTCGAGTTCCTGACGCAGCCAGCCGATCTGGACCGTCTGCCCCTGAATGCGTTTGCCCGCAGCGGGTTCGATCGCACCGGCCAAGGTGCGCAGCAGGGTCGTCTTACCGGATCCGTTCACCCCGACCAGGCCGACCCGCTCCCCCGGCGCAAGGCGCCAGGTCAAGTCGCGCACCAACTCTCTGCCGTCCGGTGTGGTGAGGGTGGTGTCCTCGAGTTCGATGACGACGCGGCCCAGGCGCTTTCGCGCGAACGCGGCCAGCGAGACGCTATCGCGCGGCGGCGGCACATCGGCGATCAGCGCCTCGGCCGCCTCCACCCGATAGCGCGGCTTGGAGGTGCGCGCCTTCGCGCCGCGCCGCAGCCAGGCCAGCTCTTTGCGCGCCAGGTTCGCGCGCCTGGCCTCGGCGGCGTCGGCCTGCCTGGCCCGCTCGGCGCGTGCGAAAATCCAGTCGCCGTAACCGCCCTCATAGCTCTCCACCTTGCCGCCGACAACCTCCCAGGTATCGGTGGCGACGGTGTCGAGGAACCAGCGATCGTGGGTCACGACCACCAGCGCGCTGCGGCGGTTGAGCAGATGTTCGGCAAGCCACTGCACGCCCTCGACATCGAGGTGGTTGGTCGGCTCGTCGAGGACGAGCAGATCGAGTTCGCGCACCAGCGCTGCGGCCAGCGCGACGCGGCGGCGCTCGCCACCGGACAGATTGTCGACCGATGTGTCCAGGCCGAGGCCGTCGATTCCGATACCCGCCAGCACCGAACGGATGCGCGGGTTCGAGGCCCATTCGTGTTCGGCCATATCGTCGGTCATCGCATCATCGGCGAGTCCGGCCAGCACGACAGCTCCGACGGTCGCGCCGGGCGGCAGCACACCGCGCTGGGTAACCACCGCCATCCGCAGCCCGCCGACCCGGCTCACCCGGCCGCTGTCGGGCGGTTCGAGACCGGTCAGCACCTCCAACAGGGTGGTCTTACCGCCGCCGTTGAGGCCGACGACGCCGATCCGCTCGCCCGCGTGGATACCGAGCGACACGTTGTCCAGGAGCGGTTTGATACCGAAACTCTTGGAGACCTGCTCGAGGTTGATCAGGTTGGACATGGATCCCGCTAGCCCGCCTCTCCGCGCAATTTTCCCGTCGAGAGAGCCTACCCACCTTCCCGCACGGCCCGACGGTCGCGGTCCGGACCCCGGTTTTGGGCGTACCCGACGAGTTACCCGTGACCTCGCGAAATCAGTGGTCACATACCCAAATCCGCCATTACTTGCGAAACGAACAACGTTCGTTTACAGTAGCTTCAGCGAACAGCGTTCGTTACGAACAACGTTAGCGACGGCGCTTCCGAAGCACAGCCGCAGAATGGGAGCCCCACCTCGCGTCGAGGTGCCAGGGGCGGCACCGATCAACTACCCCTTACCTGGAGGTTTCTCATGCACATCGGTCTCGGTCTGCCCATTTCCGATCCCGCGGCTCTGCTCGATTGGGCCCGCCGCGCCGATGCGGGCCCGTTCTCCACCCTCGGCCTGCTCGACCGGCTCGTCTACGACAATCCCGAACCGCTGATCGCGCTCGGCATGATCGCGGGCGCCACCAACCGCATCAAGGTGCAGACCGAGGTGCTCATCGCACCGCTGCGCGAGCCGACGCTGCTCGCCAAACAGGCCGCAACCCTCGACCGCATGTCCGGTGGCCGCTTCGTGCTCGGCCTGGGTGTCGGCGGTCGCGCGGACGACCACATTGCCTCCGGCACCGACCTGCGTACTCGCGGTCGCCGCCTGGACGAACAGATGGCGATCATGCGCCGCCTGTGGTCCGGTCAGCCGCACGGTGCCGACTGCGGACCGGTCGGCCCCGCGCCGCTGCGTCCCGAAGGCCCCGAAATCCTTTTCGGCGGCTTCCAGCCCGCCGCCATCGATCGCGTCGGACGCTGGGGCGGTGGATTTCTCGCCGCCGCCGCACCGTCCTGGGCCGGTGATCTCTTCGATGCCGCCCGTCGCTCATGGAAGGAATACGGCCGCGACGGCGAGCCGCGCATCGTCGCCCAGGTCAATGTCGCACTCGGCGCACCCGACCTGATCGAAGACGCCCGCACCTCGATGGGCAACTACTACGAATTCAGCGGTCGCGCCGATTACATGCTCGCGGGCATGCTCACCACCCCCGACGAGATCCGCACGGCCATCGGCCAATTCGAAGATCTCGGCGCAGCCGAGGTCATGCTCTACTGCTACGGCCGCGACGCCGACCAGGTCGACCGCCTCGCCGACGTCATCGCATAACCCCGCGCCAGCCCAACCAGGCGCGCACTTTTCCAGCTGAGTCCGGCGATCGCAGGATTCAGCGGGAAGTGCACGCTTCTTTCACCAAGGTCAGCGCTTTCCGGGCGTGTCACTGCTGATGACTCGGGCACCGGGCACCGGTCCGCTGGCCGTGCGCACGCTGCGGCACACACCCGCACCGGCGAGTTCGGCCGCGACCGCCACCGCGCCATCCTCACTGTCACACAGGAACGCGCAGGTCGGACCGGAACCGGAGACCAATCCGGCAAGCGCACCCGCGCCGACGCCAGCGCGCAATGTTCGACGCAGCTCCGGCTTCAGCGATAGGGCCGCCGCCTGCAGGTCGTTACCCAGCAGGGGCGCAAGCTGTTTCGGGTCACCGGAGGCCAGCGCCTGCATCAGCGCCTGCGGCTCGCCGATCCGGGGCGGGGTGCCGTTCTCGCGTAGTCGGTCGAGTTCGGCGAAGACGGCGGGCGTGGACAGCCCGCCCTTGGCCAGCGCGAGCACCCAGTGAAAAGTACTGCGGGACAATACCGGAAGCAGCCGTTCACCACGGCCGGTGCCGAGCGCGGTGCCGCCGTGCAGCGCGAACGGCACATCACTGCCGAGTTCGGCGGCGACCGCGAACAATTCATCGCGAGTCATCCCGACGTCCCACAGCTCGTTCAGGCCGACGAGCGCGGCCGCGGCGTCCGCGCTGCCGCCCGCCATACCACCGGCGACCGGAATGCCCTTATTGATGGCGATTTCCACCAGTGGCGCGCGTCCGGCCAGATGCGCGACGCGCACGGCGGCCTTCCAGACCAGATTGGTGCGATCGGTCGGCACATCGGCGGCGCCTTCGCCGCTGACCCGGACCGACAGCGCGGCGGCGGGCGCGAGTTCCAGATCATCGCAGAGCGATAGCGCTTGGAACACCGTGGTCAGATCGTGATAGCCGTCCGCGCGCACGTCACCGACGCCGAGATGCAGATTCACCTTCGACGGGGCGCGCACGATGACGGGACTTGGCACTACCGACAACACGGTGCTCAAGCCTATCGGGTGGGTCCGACAGGTGCTCAGCTGGAGATGAGACATTCACCGGCCATGTGTCGGACGGTTACAACAGGGCCCCGCCGGTGGCATCGATCCACTGTCCGGTGATCCAGCGCGAATCGTCGGAGGCGAGAAAGGCCGTGATATCGGCGACGTCGCCGGGCTGACCGACCCGGTTCAACGGCGACCACCCGGCGACCAATGCCTCGGTCTCGTCATTGCGCAGCCAGCTCGCGTTCATATCGGTATCGATCACGCCGGGCCCGACGGCATTCACGGTGATGCCACGCGCGCCGAGTTCCTTTGCCAGCGTTTGGGTGAACGTGTCGATGGCGCCCTTGGTCATGGTGTAGGCGATCAGCTGCGGCATTCTCGCCCCGTGCGTGAGGCCGGTGGAGATATTGATGATGCGTCCGCCGCTGCGCAGTCGCTCCAGCCCCAGCTTGGTAACGAAGAACGGCGCCTTCGCATTGACGGCGAAGAGCCGGTCGAAGGCTGTCTCATCGGTACCGCCGATCGGTTCGCGGATGCCGTCGATGCCCGCGTTATTGACGATGATGTCCACACCGTCGGCATGTGCGTCGAATGCGGACCACAGTGCCGCGGCATCGCCGGGCACGCCGAGTTCGGCCCGGATCGCGAAGGCCGAACCGCCCGCCGCCTCGATGGCGGCGACGGTCTCCTTCGCCGCCTGCTCATTGCCGTTGTAGTGCACGGCGACGCGCGCACCCTCTTGCCCCAGCCGTTGCGCAATCGCCCGGCCGATACCGCGACTGCCACCGGTGACCAGTGCCGTCTTGCCGTCGAGCCGACCGGTTTGCAGCTGTGCACCCATCATGAGTCCTTTCTCTATCGATCACTACAGAACTGACGTTAGCATATTATCTAGCGACCGCTATAGAATGACCGGGTGAGTGCACCGACCAGGGGACGCCCCCGCTCGTTCGACCGGGATGCCGCACTGGAAAAGGCGCTGCGACTGTTCTGGGCGCGCGGCTACGAGGCGACTTCGATCGGCGATCTGACCGCGGCGATGGGCATCGGAGCACCGAGCCTGTACGCCGCATTCGGCGATAAGGCGACGCTGTTCAACGAGGTGGTGCAGGTCTTCGGCACCCGCTACGGCGGATTCATCCCGCGCGCCCTCGCCGAGGAGCCGACGGCCGAGGCGGCGGTGCGCCGCATGCTGCACGAGGCGGCGACGGAGTACACCCGGCCCGATTGCCCGCACGGCTGCCTGGTGATGAGCGCGGGACTCAACACCACCAGCACCGAGATCGCCGAGATGCTGCGCACGATTCGCAATCGGAATGTGGCAGGCTTCGCGGCGCACATTCAGGCGGATATCGATGCGGGCCTGCTGTCGCCCGAGACCGATGCGACCACACTCGCGCGTTATGTGGGCACGGTCATGCAGGGCATGTCACAGGCAGCCCGAGACGGTGCGAGTCCCGCACAGCTGGAGCAGGTCGCCGAAATGGCCATGCACGGTTGGCCTTCCACCGTTCGCGCGTGAACACGTCGCCGGCATAGGGAACGAGATCTGCCGTGGAGCTCGTCGACATCCGAGTCACGGGCATATTCCGAAAACAGCTGGACGATGGGAACTATCCGAACTTCCGGAACGACCAGTCGATGGCAGGACGATCCACACTTGCGCCCAATACCCTTGGGGGGTATGTTTCATTTGCGTCGGGGATACCCCCACACCGTATGATCGAATGCGAGCGAAGGAGTCGGACATGGCCACCAGCACCTACACCGTCACGGGGATGACCTGCGGACACTGCGTCAGCTCGGTCAAGACGGAGATCGGCAAGATCGATGGCGTGACCAGCGTGGATGTCGACCTCGCCACCGGTGCCGTCCGGGTGGACAGCGCCGCACCGCTCGCCGCCGCCGATATTGCCGCCGCCGTGGACGAGGCGGGGTACGAGGTCGCCGTCTGATGCAGGACCGGCTGAGGTTCGCCGCGGTCGGTGGCGGACTGGTCGCGTTGTTCGGTGTCGCACTCGGAATCGGCGCCCTGGTGGGCGAGCCGACCGGGTCGGCACCGGACCACGGCGCGATGGCACACACCGAACAGGAAACCGGGCTGTCGGATTCACGATCCGGCTACACCCTGGCCGACCTGACCGCACCCGCGGAGCCGAATCGAGCCGGGGCCCTGCGTTTTCGGATCACCGGACCGGACGCGACGCCGGTCACCCGATTCACCACACAGCACGATAAGAAGCTGCACCTGATCGTGGTCCGGTCGGACGCCACCGAATACCGGCATGTGCATCCGACCATGGACGACACGGGCACCTGGTCGATCGATTGGACCTGGGCGGCACCCGGCGCCTATCGCGTCTTCGCCGATTTCGTCCCGGAACAAGGTCCGGGCGATCTGGTTCTGAGCCGCACCTTCACCGTCGCGGGAGCGGCTACGACACAACCGCTTCCGCCCGAATCGCGGTCGGCCACGGTGGACGGCTACCAGGTGCGCATGACCGGCGAGCTGCGCACCGCGGGCAGCGAACTGCGTTTCACCGTGACGCGCGACAGCGCGCCGGTGACCGATCTCGAACCGTACCTCGGTGCGTACGCACATCTGGTCGCACTGCGCGCCAACGACCTCGCCTACCTGCACGTCCATCCGCAAGGCGAAATCGGCCGCACGCCAGCCGGTCCGGAGGTCACCTTCCATGCACAGGCCCCGAGCGCGGGCCCATATCGGCTGTATCTAGACTTCTCCCACGGCGGCGTCGTGCACACCGCGGAATTCACCGTGCGCGTCGAATCATCCACAGCGCCATCCACATCCAGCGGTGCACACCATCCGGATGGCGGTCACCCATGACCGCAGCTGCCGACCGGCCTCGATCGAGCCGACAATCGGTGCGTTGACCTGCGCAATCTGTGCGGCGCATGCGGTGTATGCGGTGTGACGGCTTGGCCGAATTCGATGGGTCACGGCGGCTACCACATTCGCCCCAGCAAAGACAAAAGTTCGTTATCCACAATCTGTTTCGACAGGGCAGCTGATATGCAGCTGGCGGCGTCGGTCGCACCGAGCACCCTCTTGCACACCAGCAACAGAAACCGACCAGTCCGCCCATTACGATTCGGCCGAACGTCATCCGATCAACCGAACGCACTGCCCATGACGGAATTACACCTGGGCGGCGAGGCGGACGAAGGCTGCGGTGTCGAGGGTTTCGCCGCGGGCGGTCGGGGAGATTCCGGCGGCCAGTAGACGGCGTTCGGCCTCGGCGGGGGAGCCTGCCCAGGTGCCGAGTGCGGCGCGCAGCGTTTTGCGGCGTTGGGCGAAGGCGGCGTCGATGACCTCGAAGACGCGGCGGCGGTGCACTTCATCCATCGGCCATGGCGGTTCGGCGTAGCGCTGGATGCGGACCAGACCGGATTCGACGCGCGGCACCGGCCAGAAGACCTGGGTGCCGACCGCGCCCGCGCGGCGCACGGTGCCGAAGAAGCCCGCCTTGACGCTGGGAACGCCGTAGATGCGGCCGCCCGGCTCGGCGGCCAGGCGATCGGCCACCTCCGCCTGCACCATTACCAATGAGGTTGTGATGCTGGGCAATTCGGCCAGCAGATGCAGCAGCACCGGCACTGCCACGTTATAGGGCAGGTTCGCGACCAGCGCGGACGGCGATACCGGCAGGTCCCGCGCGCGCACCCGCAGCGCATCGGCCTCGACGACGCTCAGCTGCCCGGCCAGTTCCGGCGCACGGTCCGCGACGGTCACCGGAAGATGCCGCGCGAGAACCGGATCGATCTCGACCGCGACAACCGAATCCACCACATCGAGCAGTGCCAATGTCAACGAGCCGAGCCCGGGCCCGACCTCGAGCACCGCATCCCCGCGCCCGACCCCCGCGGCCGCGACAATGCGCCGCACCGTATTGGCATCGTGCACGAAGTTCTGCCCGAGTTGCTTGGTCGGGCGCACGCCCAGCCGTTCGGCCAGTGCCCGCACCTCGGCGGGTCCGAGTAGCGCAGCGCTCCCACGAGCGGAAATATCGGGTTCGGACACGTCCGACAACGTATCAACCCGTTGCGAGTCGGGCTCAGCCGATGCCGAGGCGGCTGGTGCAGGCGGGCCAGGCGCCCCAGCCCTGGCCGGCGCGGGTGACTTCGGCGATGGCGATCTGCTCTTCGCGGGTGGCGAGGTCGGCGCGGGGCGCGTATTTCAATCCGCCCTGGCGTTCCCAGGTGCTCTGGTCGAATTGGATGCCGCCGAAGTAGCCGTTGCCGGTATTGATGGCCCAGTTACCGGTGGATTCGCAGCGGGCAAGCGCATCCCAGATCGCACCGTCGCGTACGGGCGGCACCTCGGTGCCGGGCTTGACGCCCTTGCG